>JAGHDS010000002.1 GCA_021159845.1 Anaerolineae bacterium | reverse complement strand
GCCGGGTTTGTTCATCTGTGGGGCTCTCGTTAGTGTGCCCCGTCTCCTTTTGTGTGATATACTGCCCTTATGAAGAGCATTACATTGGATTTGACGAATATCGCCCACGGGGGCGAGGCGTTCGGCCGGTACGAGGGGAAGATCGTCTTCGTCCCCTATGCCCTGCCGGGCGAGCGCGTGCGGGCGCGCATCGTGGATGAGCATAAGCGGTGGGCCCGGGCCGGGCTGCTGGATGTACTGTCCCCCAGCGAGGATCGGATCGAGCCGGCGTGTCCTTATTTCGGTCCCGAGAAGTGCGGTGGCTGTCAGTGGCAGCATATTCGGTATGAGCGACAACTCACGCTTAAACGGGAGATCGTAGTCGATCAGCTTCGCAGGTTGGGGCATCTTGCTGATCCCCCCGTGTTGCCCACGCGGCCGGTAGGTGAGCCGTTTGGGTATCGCAATCATGTGCAACTGGCAGTTGGTGATGATGGCCAGCTGGGATACCGCCGCGCGGGCAGCCACGAGATCGTCCCCGTCGATCGTTGCCTGCTCCTGCACCCATTGTTGGGCGAGCTCCTGGATGCGCTACAGCTTGGTGATGAGGAGGATGCCCCATCCGAATGGGGCGGGTGGTTGCGCCGCGTGACGTTGCGTGCTGGCGTTACAACCGGACAACGGTTGGTAGTATTCGAGGCGCGGGGAGAGGAACCCCCCGCGTTGGAGGTGACGATCCCGACTTCCTGCGCGCTCCTGGCCCGAGGAGGAAAGGTGCAGCCGTTGATTGGCCCTCCCTATGTGGAGGAAGTCGTGGCGGACCGCGTGTATCGCGTCTCTGCTGGCAGCTTCTTTCAGGTGAACACGCCCGGAGCTGATGTCCTGGTCGATCTGGTCCGTCGTTATCTGGAGCCTGCGCCTGATGACACGCTGCTCGATGCCTATTGTGGAGTCGGGTTGTTCGGCCTGGCGTTGTTGGGGGACGTGGGGCGGCTGATTGGCGTTGAGGTGAGCTCGCTGGCCTGTGATGACTTCGCCTGGAACGCCCGTCAGGAATCACCGGAGCGCGTGGTATTGTACGAGGGGCCGGTGGAAGACGTCCTGTCCGTTCTGGATGATCGCGTGGACCTGGCTATCGTGGACCCTCCGCGTTCCGGCGTTGGGCAGCGCGCCATCGCGGAACTGGCCCGGCTGGGGCCGCGACGGATCGTTTACGTCTCCTGTGACCCGGCAACGCTAGCACGGGATGTGGCATATCTGCAGGCTGTGGGCTATCGGCTGCAGGAAGTTCAGCCGGTGGATCTGTTCCCGCAGACGTTTCATATCGAGACTGTCAGTCTGTGGGTGCGTGAGGTATAGTGGCAGTTATGACCTGTACTTCCGCGATTTCTTCTCGTCATTTCGTTGCTCTCCGCGCGATTTCTGCAGTATAATGAATGTAAGTAAAGTAGCCTTAGTAAGCCGTCTCGGGTTGTGATCGCCAAGGGTAGGTGTTTCATGAAGGCGATTCCCGGAACGGAGCGCGAGGATGCTGTCGTTGGCCCCTTGAGTGCCTGGGGAGATGGAATGGTGTTGGCTGATGGAGGATTCACGCGTGGGCATGTGCTATATGCTGTGGCCGGGCGTGACTCTCGGATGGCAAGCTGAACGGTCTTGATATTGGGAGCATCATCCTGGCCGGACAATTGGTTGCTGTGAAGGCGGGGTGAGTGAGATGGTGAGCACGAGGAATCCGTCAGGGTTGGAAGGGCTTCTGGAGTTATTGCCGAAGACGTGGCCAGCATCTGATATGGAACTGATTAAGAGCGCCTATGAGCTGGCCGCTGCGGCTCATGAAGGGCAGACGAGGGCGTCGGGCGAGGCTTATATTCATCACCCGCTTGCTGTGGCAGCCATCTTGGCCGAGCTTAACCTGGACCCGGCCGTGATCGCGGCCGCCCTATTGCACGATGTCGCTGAGGACACACCCTATGATATTGATTACATCCGGGAGCATTTTGGAGATGAGGTTGCCCGGCTGGTTGACGGCGTCACCAAGCTGGAACATATCGACCAGTTGCGGAGGCCTGATGCTCCGTTGCAGGATGAGAAGGCGGAGAGCCTGCGTAAGATGTTCCTGGCGATGGTTGACGACGTGCGCGTGGTCCTCATCAAGCTGGCCGACCGGCTGCACAATATGAGGACGTTGGGGTCGCTTCCGGTGCATAAGCGGCGGCGCATCGCTCGGGAGACGCTGGAGATCTTTGCCCCTCTCGCGAACCGCTTGGGCATTTGGCAGATCAAGTGGGAGTTGGAGGATCTTGCCTTCCGTCATCTGGAACCTGCCACGTATAGAGAGTTGGCCCACAAGATACGGCAGCGGCGACAGGAGCGTGAGCGGCTCGTCCAGCGAGCCGTTCAGATATTGGAGGATGAGCTGAAGAAGGCGAATATTGAGGCCACCGTCACCGGCCGTTCCAAGCATATTTATTCCATCTGGCGTAAGATGAAGCGCAAGGGGGTCGACTTCGATCAGATCTATGATGCCCAGGGTGTGCGCATTATCGTCCAGACGGAGCAGGACTGCTACGCAGCGTTGGGGGTTGTCCACGGGTTGTGGCACCCCATCCCGGGCGAGTTTGACGATTATATAGCCACTCCTAAGGATAATATGTATCGCTCGCTTCACACTGCGGTGTGGGGGCCGAATGGACGGCCGCTGGAGGTCCAGATCCGCACATGGGAAATGCACCGCACGGCCGAATATGGCATCGCCGCTCACTGGCGGTATAAGGAGCAGATCGGTAAACGGGACGTCGAGTTCGAGAACAAGATCGCCTGGCTGCGTCAGTTAATGGAGTGGCGTCAGGAAGTCACGGATGCGCGGGAATTCGTCGACTCGATGAAGACAGATGTCTTCCAGGACCGAGTGTACACGTTTACCCCACGGGGAGATGTCATCGACTTACCGGCGGGTTCCACTCCCATTGATTTCGCCTATCGGGTGCATACGGAGGTGGGGCATCGCTGCCGGGGAGCTCGCGTGAATGGCAAGCTGGTGCCTTTGAACTATCAGCTGCGCAACGGTGACCAGGTGGAGATCATCACCGCTAAGCGTGGTGGTCCAAGCAGGGATTGGCTGAACCCAAATCTGGGGTACGTGCGGACGCAGCGGGCCCGTGGTAAGATCCGCCAGTGGTTCCGTCGTCAGGATCGGGATGTCAATATCGCCGAGGGCCGGGAGATCCTTGACCGTGAGCTCAAGCGGCTGAGTGTGGAGATCAGCTACGAGAGCATTGCCAAGAAGTTCAACTTCGAGTCGATCGATGATCTATTGGCTGCCATCGGGTATGGGGATATTAACCCGCAGCAGATCGCCACTAAGGTGCTGGAGTCGGAGCGGAAAGAGGAGGTCACGACCGTTAGCCCTGGCGAGCAGCCCTTGCCGGATATCCCGATGGACGGCGTCAGCATTCAGGGGGTGTCGGGGCTGTTGGTCCATCCGGCGCGCTGCTGTAATCCATTACCCGGCGACGACATCATCGGCTACGTGACGCGCGGGCGAGGGGTTTCCATACATAAACGGGATTGCCCGAACGTGCTGTTCACTCGTGAACCCGAGCGCCTGGTGGAAGTCAGTTGGGGGATGGCCGGCCAACACACGTATCCGGTGAGCATCATCGTGCGGGCGTTCGATCGGGCGGGCCTGCTGCGAGATATCGCCACCGTCGTGGCCGATGAGAAGGTCAATATGCGCGAGGCTCAGGCCGTTACCGGGTTGAAGGATAACACGGCCGTCATCACGGCGACGCTGGATGTCACCGGTGTGGCTCAGCTCAGCCGGCTGTTGACTAAGATCGAGCAATTGCCTAATGTGATCGAAGCCAGGCGGCAGGTGGGATAGCTGGAGCCCTTACGTCCTTTTTCTCCTCAGCGATCTGTTCCTCCCCGGCCGGCGGTTTGATCGCCCCTCCTCATTGTATTGCCGGCCGTCTCTGTGCCCCCTTTCGGTCCTCGTATCGTGAGTTAGGATAACCTCGTCATATTCTGGTGGATGCGGAGGTCGGGGAAAGCATGTGGTACACGCCTCGTATGTTGTCAGAGACAGATTCCGATTTCGCCAGCGCGACCGCCGAGTTGCTCCAGTCCACGTCGCGCTATCTTATCCTGGTCACGGGGGGCGTTTACCTGACCTGGCATGTCCTCGCCACCGTGGGATGGCCGGACGAACTTGGCCTGCAGACCTGGCTGGTCTCGCTCACCTTGGTTCCTGCTTACGCCTTGGCGCTCTATCTGATTTCCAGGCATTTCCTGATCGCGCAGATGATCTGGTTGGCGGGACTGGCCGTAGCGATCACCTTTGCCATATACATGTTCCAGCTGCCGGAGATTGGCTTCCTTTACTCCTTGCTGCCACTCATCGCTGTCATCACTTTGGGATGGCCTGCCGGGGTGTTCTCGGAGATCGTTATCACTGCTTTAGCGTGGCGGGTCCTCCCGCGTCTCCTCGTCTGGGCTCTCCCGACGGGCTACCCTTGGGCGATTGTGGCAGGGGGAGCGTTCACCGGGTTGGTGGGATGGGCGGCCACGCGGGCGCTCTTTACTGTCACGCGGTGGTCCTTATTCAGTTTCGCCCAGGCCAGGGAGAATATGGAGAGGGCCAGGCAACATCGGGCGCAGGCCGTACAGCTCCTTAAGAACCTGGATCAGGCTTACTATCGCCTGGAGCGGGCGAATGCCGCCCTGGTTGCCGCGTGGAAGGCGGCCGACGAGGCGGAGCGATTTAAGGCGGAGTTCGTGACCAATGTGAGTCATGAGCTGCGTACCCCGCTGAATTTGATCGTCGGCTTCAGCGAGATGATGATGACGTCCCCTGAGAGTTATGGTGGCGTGCAGCTCCCAGGCCCGTATCGCAGTGATCTCAACGCGATCTACCACAGCGCGCGACACCTGCTGGCGTTGGTGGATGATGTGTTGGATCTGGCGCGCATCGAGGTGGGCAAGATCGCCCTTGTGCGGGAGGAGGTAGACCTGGCGTCTTTAGTGGAGGAGGCTGCCGATATCGTGCGGGACTATATCGCCGCCAAAGGGCTGGAGTTGCGGGTCCATGTTGAGGACGGGCTCCCCGCACTCTGGGTGGATCGGCTACGTATTCGGCAGGTGCTCCTGAACTTGCTCGTCAACGCCGCTCGCTTTACCGAGCGTGGCTGGATTGGTGTGGATGTGTCCCGGCAGGGCGATGAGGTGGTCGTCCGGGTGACGGATACGGGGAGGGGCATCCCCGCACAGGATTTGCCGAAGGTTTTCGAGGAGTTCCGATCGACGGAGCATCCGATTTCCCAATGGCATAGCGGCACGGGATTGGGGTTGCCTATCAGCAAGAAATTCGTCGAGTTGCATCATGGCCGTATGGGTGTGGAGAGCACTTACCGGCAGGGGACGACCTTTTGGTTCACGCTCCCATGCTCGCCAACCTTGGCCGTGGGGCCCCGGCCGTCTCATGGTGGCCGCTCGGAGCCGGTGGTGCGGTTGGGCGCTTCGGAGCGGATCATCGTCGTGGTGCACGATGACCCGCATGTTGCCTCGCTGTTGCAACGCTATCTGGATGGATACCGGGTGGTAGGAGTGTCGGACTGGAAAGAGGCGGTCACGCTGGTGGAGGATATTAAGCCCATCGCTTTGATGACGGACGATGGGGAGGTGCCTCCCTCATTACCGGATGATCTGTTGGTGATCCGATGTTCCCTGCCCAGCGGGCGGCGCGTGGCGGCCGCTTTGGGCGCGGATGATCTGCTGGTGAAGCCCGTGTCTCGACAGGAGTTGCTGGCCGCTATCGACCGAGTTGGCCGGCCGGTGCGGCGCGTCCTCATCGCCGATGATGATCCTGAAATCGTGCGGCTGTTCCGGCGTATGTTGCGTCCCCGCATCCCGGCGCGAGACTGTCTGGAGGCTTATAACGGCGAGGAGGCTTTGCGGCTTGTTCGGGAGGAGAGGCCCGACCTGGTGTTGCTGGACCTCGTCATGCCAGGCACGGACGGGCAGGGGGTCTTGGAGCAGATGTCGGCGGATCCGGAGTTAGCCGATATCCCGGTCATCATCGTCTCTGCTCATGCTCAAGATCATACGGATTTCCAACTCTCCAGCCCGATCTGGCTATCCAAGGCCAGAGGATTCCAGCTAGGGGAGCTCGTGCGGGCCTTGGAGGCGACGTTGGGCGCGCTCAGCCCTGGTTGGCAGCGGCTCAGCTCCAGGGAGCCAGAGCCTGCAGAAGCGCCTGTTGGGTCACCGGCTTCGGCAAGTAGCTCTCCGCCCCCAACGCCTGAGCCAGCCGGGGCTCATTGAGCACGGAGCAGACGATGACGGGAATATCTCGGGTGTGCTCATCACTTTTGAGTGATGATAGGAAGTCCCAGCCATCCTCCTGAGGCATCATCACATCCAGCACGATGACCGCAGGGCGGGTTTCGGCGATGACCCGACGCGCTGCGGCGCCATCTGCTGCGCCGATGACTTGCCAGGGATAGCCAGCCAGGTAGCGGCGGAAGAGGTCCACGAACCCCTCGTTGTCATCGATGACTAACAAGACACGAGGAGGTGTCACGGGCCATGCGAGCCATGCTTCCCAGCGGTCTATTCCCTCGGCTAAGCGGAGTGCCCCGCCCATAGCGCTCATCAGCCGCTGTCCGATATCCAACCCAACCCCCCGGCGTTGCCTGGCGGTCACTGGCCTCTCGGCGTTGGTGCCCCGCCGGGCCAGCACATGGACGCCCATCTCGCGATCGTTAGCAAAGCTGCTGACTTTTATGGCTCCGCTCTGCATGGTGTCCAAGGCGTAGGTGATCACATTTAAGATCGCCTGTCGTAGCATGACCCGATCGGCGTGTAGGACCGTCAGATGGCGCAACGGGGTGATGTGGATGGGCACTCCTTGTGCTCGCGCCAGGGGCTCTACCACGGAGCAGAGGTCGTCGAGCAGCTTGGATACATCGACGGCCTCCCATGTGG
>JAGHDS010000361.1 GCA_021159845.1 Anaerolineae bacterium | reverse complement strand
CCCCTGAAGAGCATGTGCTCCACCCAGTGCGATATGCCCGTGCGCCCATCCACTTCGTTACGGCTTCCCACACGATACCACATAAAGAGACTAGCCACTGGCGCCCCCGCCAGCGGCTTTAGCAACACGGTCAGTTCATTCTTCAATTGCGTTCGGATCACGCCATCCACTATCGTCCTCCCTGTGTCCTCACCTCGTCTCTCGGAGTGTCCTCCGTGAGGCATCACATCTCAATCAGCTAGGCGCCGGATAGCCACGCCCTACACCCCGGTATTCGAAGCCCAGATCTCGCATCAGATCAGGATCGTAGATATTGCGCCCGTCAATCAACACCGGGCGAGCCATCGCATCCCGAATCCGGGCCAGATCAACGTGCTTAAATTCATTCCATTCGGTACACACCACCAAAGCATCTGCACCATCCGCCAGTTGATAGGGATCTGATACCAACTCAACCTCAGGCAGTACACGAGCAGCCACCTTCATCGCCACCGGATCGTATCCGCGCACCCGGGCGCCCTCGTTCAGCAACATCCGGGCGATCTCCACCGACGGCGCATCCCGCATATCGTCCGTGTTGGGCTTAAAAGCCAGGCCCAGCAACCCGACGGTCCGGTCACGCAACGTTCCCAAGATCTCGCGCAGCCTCAGGATCACCAGGCGGCGTTGATCCCGGTTGATCTCGATGACCGCCCGCAGCAACGCGGGATGGGCGCCATGCACCAGCGCCATGTGCTCCAACGCCTTCACATCCTTGGGAAAGCAACTCCCTCCCCAGCCAATGCCTGCGTCCAGAAAGGTATGGCCGATTCGCTTATCGTATCCCATGCCGATGGCCACCTCCCGCACGTCCGCCCCCAAGCGTTCGCAGATCGACGCGATCTCGTTGATGAACGAGATGCGAGTGGCCAGAAAGGCATTAGACGCATACTTGATCATTTCCGCCGTGCGCAGATCGGTTACCATGATCGGCGCACGCAACGGCAGGTAGAGCTGGGCCACTTTCTCGGCAGCCTCGCGATCCAATGACCCAAGCACCACGCGATCTGGGTTCAGGAAATCCTGAATCGCCGAGCCCTCCCGCAGGAACTCCGGGTTGGAGACGACGGAGAATGAGATGGGCTCGCTCTGGCGGCGGCGCACGATCTCCGCCACCCAGTCGCCCGTCCCCACCGGCACGGTGCTCTTGTTAACGATGATCAGCGGATGATCCATGTGCTCAGCGATGGACTCGGCCGCCATACGCACGTAGCGTAAATCGGCCTCACCGTCCACGTCCGATGGGGTGCCCACGGCGATGAACACGAATTCCGCGTCTCTCAAGCCCTCGGCATAAGAAGTCGTGAATGAGAGCCGCCCGGCTGCCTGGTTGCGACGCACCATCTCCTCCAACCCCGGCTCGTAGATGGGCATCACACCAGCATTCAGGCCCTCGATCTTCTCCTCGTCAATATCGACGCAGACGACCCGATTTCCCAGGTCGGCGAAGCAAGTCCCCGTCACCAGCCCCACATAGCCAACGCCGATGACGCAGATATCCTTCATCCTTTCACACCCTCCTCGACAGTCTAAGCCACCCGCTCCACAAATCGGCCCCGACAGCCTACGGCAGCGCTTCGGTAGCCGTATCGCGGCCCTGCGTCACCCGCTCCAACTCGGTCCAATGCAATTGCTCCCGCCACATGTAAAAGGCGCCCAACAACGTGATAGGTAGCCACAGAGCCGCGTGCAACACAGCGGTATACGCCCCGGCTATGTCGCGAGGGACGCCGAACGTCGCCAGCACTTCGATCCCCGGGAGATCGAAGGTCCCCACGTACCCGGGCGCGGCCGGGAGCGTCGTCGCCAGGTTGACCACGCCATTCATCAGCATCAGCACATAGAAGGGGACGCTGAAATCGAAGGCGTGCATCACGAACCAGTATTTCACGGTCTCCGCCAGCCAGATCACCACCGAGGTCCAGAACAGCATGATCACGTCCCGCCCCCGACGCAACGAGCTCAACCCGGTCAGGAACCGCCCCAACAACTCACCGACCGGCCCCCGGAATCGCTTCGGCAGCAGGCGGCTGCCCCAACGATCGTATACCACGCGGACGCGTTGAGGCCGCGCGGCCAGGGCCAAAAAGACCAGCAGGGCGCCAAAGAACAACGCGCTGGATAGCACCACGATCTGCCGAAGCCAAAGCGGCATGGGTGTAAACGGCAAGGCGATGAACACGAACAGCAACATCACCAACCCATCGAACACGCGCTCCACGATGATGGTGGCCAGGCTGGCGCTCATGCTGATCCCTTCACGGCGACGCAATACGTAACTGCGGATGACCTCGCCAGCCCGCGCGGGGTAGATATTGTTTCCCATATAACCGATACACACCACCGGGAACAGATGAGACAGGGGGACCCGCTGCATCGGCCGCAACAGGTAATGCCAGCGCCACGTCCGGGCCCATACGCCGAAGAAGTACACGATCACACCAGGGATGATCCAGACGTAATGCGCCGTCCGTAGCACCAACCAGACCTGGCCAAGCTCCAACCGCCGCAGCGCCAGGCCCATAAATACCAGGCTAATGAGAATTCCCAGCCACAATTGAGCTTTCCGCAACGAACGTTCCTCCCCCCACCATAACCTCATCGGCGGCGGGCAAAGAAACCGGGCGGGTCAGACGCCGCCACGACATCTTAACCCCCCCGGTCACATCGCCAAGACATTTACAACCGTAAGCGATCAGCCGTCCAACATCACGGGGATGCCCGCTAACATCCCAGGCGCTCAACCAACGACCGCAGAAGAATCCGGCTCCTCTACAGAGATCGAGACAAAGGGGGCCAACATCTTCTCCAGAGCCATCGTGTGGCTGCAACGCCCCCGCTGAGCGAAAAAATGACAGGTGCAATGCCACGTACCTTCCTCGTACGTGACCTGATAGACATCATGATTACCACGAAACTCAGCCTGAAACGATTTAATATGCACTCTCTCGGGTTCTTGAGCGTACTGGTGGGCCTTCATGATCTTGCCGATCATGGCCGAATCCATCATCGCCTCCTATACCTCAAGCGAACGGTGGAGACCCGCCGACCCATCCGGCGCCATGCTCAGCGCGCCTGCAATCTCTTTGCAAAACAAAAACACCAAGGCGTGCTCCGCCTCAGTGTTCCACACAACAGATCCCCACCATGCAGGACAAACTGACACTGTGCATTCAGCAGCGCCTCCTGGGGTAGCACCCGGGTCTTTAGTGATCTACCCCCTCCGACATTCTCGCAACCAAAACGATCGGCCCCTTATGGGAGAAGCCGACACCTGACGCCACTAATCAAAGGCAGTATAACCGGGATACAACCCATTGTCAAACCATGGTATCGCGGTAACTGCTGCTTCGAAAATAGGAAGGGTTAAGCTGCCATAGGCATAGGTTCCACCTTGACTTCATAGCCGAGTCGACGGAGTTGCCGCATCAAGTAGTCCGCCTTGGCCTCTTTACGGCGGTT
>JAGHDS010000100.1 GCA_021159845.1 Anaerolineae bacterium | reverse complement strand
GCTGCCCGGCGTCTACACCTTCACCCGGCTGGATGACGCGTTGGCATTGGATCAACGCCTATACCCGGGTGCTCGCGTCGTCGTGATCGGCGGTGGGCTCATCGGCATGAGCGTGAGCGACGCCTTGGGCAAACGGGGAGTCGGGGTCGTCATCGTAGAGCTGATGGATCGCGTCCTGGGTGTCATGCTGGACCCGGACGGATCGGCCCTGGCCGAGGCGGCGGCCCGGCGCGCGGGCGTGGACGTGATCACCGGCCACACGGTGCAGCGGATTCATGGGAACGAACGGGAGGGCGTGCGCGGCGTGATCCTGGACGATGGACGGGAGATCGCCTGTCAGGCGGTCGTCGTCGCTATCGGTGTGCGGCCGCGGGTGGACCTGGTCGCGGATAGCCCGGTAGAGGTGAACCGCGGCATCCTCGTGAACGAGCGCATGGAGACCAGCGTGCCGAACGTGTATGCTTGCGGGGACGTGGCTGAGGCCTACGACTTGATTGTGGAGGCCCCGCGCGTCGTCCCGATTTGGCCCGGCGCGTATTTGGGCGGCCGGGTGGCCGGGTTGAACATGGCCGGGCGTCCGGTGACGTATCCCGGTAACATCCCTATGAACTCGCTTACGTACTTCGGGCTACGGATCATCTCCGCCGGCGTTCAGATCGCGGACGGCGATGGGTACGAGGTGTTGCGGAGCGGGTCGTCGGAGAGTTACCGTAGGGTGATTTTGAGGAATGGACGTATCGTCGGCGCGACGTTCGTCGGCCGGATCGAGCGAGCTGGCATCATCGTGGGGCTGATGCGTGAGCGATTGGACGTATCGGCCTTCAAGGATGCATTGGTGCGGGATGACTTTGGCTTGATCCATCTCCCGGCCGAATGGCGTCGTCAGCGGCTTCACGGAGAGTATCCGACGTTGGGGGTTCCTGGACTGGCGATGGGTCGAAAGACCATGAGGACCGAGCTGGCTTAGACGGAAGGGGGATCGTTATGAAAGAGCTGCAGCGGTATCAGAACCGGTATGGCGATGATAAAGTGATCGAGGCATGTGGCCTGTTTGGCATCCTGGACACCTCCGGCCAGCGATTCTCCGGCACGGAGGTTATCCAGGCGATGACGCTCATGCATGATCGCGGCAATGGCCTGGGGGGTGGGTTTGCTGCCTATGGCATCTACCCTGAGTACGCGGACTGCTATGTTTCCACGTGATGACCCTTCACGAGCGCGCTCGCGAGCAGGTGGAATCGTTCTTACATCGTCATTTTGAGGTTGTGAAGGGTGAGCGCGTGCCCACCCGCCGCACGCCGGGGATCGTGGACCCACCCGACTTACATCGCTACTTCGTTCACCCGCGTCTGGAATCGCCCGGAGATGTGGAAGATGACTTCGTCGTAGCCCGGGTGATGGAGATCAACAGCCAGATCGAGGGGGCCTTTGTGTTCTCCAGCGGCAAGAATATGGGGGTGTTCAAGGGGGTAGGATACCCGGAGCAGATCGCGGAGTATTTCTGCCTCGACTCCTATGAAGGGTACATGTGGACCGGGCACAACCGGTTCCCGACGAACACACCCGGCTGGTGGGGTGGTGCCCATCCCTTCAACATCCTGGACTGGACCGTGGTGCACAATGGGGAGATCTCCTCCTATGGCACGAATATGCGGTTCCTGGAGATGCGCGGCTACCGCTGTACGATGCAGACGGACACTGAGGTATTGGCCTACGCGTTGGACTTATTGATCCGCCGTCATCGGTTGCCGATCGAGATAGCCGCGCGAGTGTTAGCCCCGCCACTTTGGACCGAGATCGACGCGATGGAGCCGGCGGAGCGTCGCCTACATGAGACGCTACGACAGGTTTACGGTGGCCTTCTCATGAACGGCCCGTTTACCATCATCGCCGCGCATGATGGCGAGATGATCGCCCTGGGGGACCGCATTCGCTTACGGCCGTTGGTGGCGGGTGTTAAGGGGGATCGGCTGTACGTGTCCTCGGAGGAATCGGCCATCTGGCTGGTATGCCCGGATGTCGAGGCGACGTGGGTCCCCGTCGGCGGTCAGCCGGTCATCGGCCGGCTGGGTGAGACGCCGCGGCCGCTCGCCGTGCTCGGCTATGTGATGCCCGTGGGCGCATCCTTGGATGAGGTGGGGGTGAACGCGCAATGAAGAGCATCTTGCCGCCTCGCTTCATCGTGGAGCGGGACCTGGACCGCTGCATCCAGTGCCAGGTCTGCGTCACTCAGTGTGGGTGGGACGTTCACTACTTCGATGAGGTCGATCAGGTCGTCCGCTCTCGCGATGAGCTCTGTGTCGGCTGCCATCGATGTGTCGCCTTCTGTCCCACGCACGCCCTGACGATCCGGGAGCGGCAGTTGGATTACCGGCGCAATGCGAACTGGACGCCCGAGGTCCTGGAGGACATCTACAAGCAGTCGGAAATGGGTGGGATCATCCTCACCGGCATGGGGAATGACAAGCCGTACCGGAACTATTGGGATAACCTGGTCCTCAACGCCAGCCAGGTGACCAATCCCTCCATCGATCCGCTACGGGAGCCGATGGAGATGCGTACCTATCTAGGCGCCAAGCCGGAGCGGGTTGAGATCGACCCGGAGACGATGGATCTGCGTACTGAACTTGCGCCTCAGGTGCCCATCGAGGTCCCGGTGATGTTCTCGGCGATGTCGTATGGGGCCATCAGCCTGAACGCTCAGGAGTCGCTGGCCCGCGCGGCCGCCGCGGCAGGAACGATGTTCAATACGGGTGAAGGGGGCTTGGCGCGTCCTCTGTATAAATACAAAGATCATATGATCGCCCAGGTGGCATCGGGGCGTTTCGGCGTGCACCCGGATTACCTGGAGATGGCGCGCATATTGGAGATCAAGATCGGCCAGGGGGCCAAGCCTGGGATCGGCGGGCATCTACCCGGGGAGAAGGTGAACGAGCCCGTCGCGGCTACCCGCATGATCCCAGTCGGCACGGATGCCTTGTCACCCGCGCCGCAGCACGACATCTACTCGATCGAGGACCTGGCTCAGCTTATCCACGCGTTGAAGGAGGCGACGCGCTATACCAAGCCGGTCTCCGTCAAGATCGCCGCTGTGCACAATGTGGCTGCGATCGCCAGCGGCATCGCACGGGCTGGGGCGGACATTATCGCCATTGATGGACTGCTCGGCTCCACGGGCGCGGCGCCTAAGATCATCCGCGATAATGTCGGCATCCCTATCGCCCTGGCCATCGCGGCGGTGGATACCCGGCTGCGCGAGGAGGGCATTCGTAACCGCGTCTCCATCGTGGCGGCGGGTGGATTCCGCAACAGCGGCGATGTGCTGAAGGCCATCGCGTTGGGGGCAGATGCCGTCTACATCGCCACGGCCGCGCTGGTCGCCCTGGGCTGTCACGTATGTCAGATGTGTTACACGGGCCGGTGCTCATGGGGCATCGCCACGACGCGGCCGGATTTGAGTAAGCGTATCAATCCGGAGATCGGGGCGGAGCGCCTGACGAACCTCCTGCGCGGGTGGAGCCTGGAGATCAAGGAGATGTTGGGTGGGATGGGGATTAACGCACTGGAAAGCCTGCGTGGGAACCGGCTACATCTGCGCGCCATCGGGCTGACCGAGGCGGAGATGCAGGTTTTGGGCGTCAAGCAAGCGGGGATGTGATATGCAAACAGGTGTGGATGCTATCGTCGAGATCGACGCGGCCGGATTGCATTATCGAGATCTGAACGCCCGGCTCCACAGAGTTGTGGAGGAAGGCGCCAGGACGATCCGATTGGTGAACGTGCACGGACAGCGTTATATCGGCACAGGATTGCGTAAACCCGTGGATATCGAGATCCACGGCGTGCCGGGCAACGACCTGGGGGCGTTCATGGAGGGGCCGCGCATTGTGGTTCGCGGCAACGTGCAGGATGGGTGCGGTAACACCATGAACGCGGGCGAGATCATCGTGCACGGCCACGCCGGCGATATCACTGGGCTATCCATGCGCGGCGGAAAGATCTTCATCCGGGACAACGTGGGCTACCGTGTAGGCATCCACATGAAGGAGTATAAGGAGCAGCGTCCCATTATCGTCGTCGGCGGAACGGCACAGCACTTTTTGGGCGAGTATATGGCGGGAGGGGTGTTGGTCGTGTTGGGATTGGGGACGCCAGGAGGAAGGCATACAGCCCGATTCGTCGGCACGGGGATGCACGGCGGCGTGATGTACTTCCGAGGCACGCTGACCCCAGAGCAGCTGGGTAAGGAGGTGAGCATCGTTGAGCTTGACGAGGCCGACCGCGTTTTGTTGGGGCAGTTGGTGGGAGAGTTTTGCCGCCACTTCGGCTACGACGCGGCGGAGATCTTGAGCGGTGATTTCATCAAGCTCCTGCCTCTGTCCAAGCGACCGTACGGCCGGCTATATGCTTATTGACGGTCTTCGGCTTTCCCGAAAAATGGCAGCGGCACGGTAAACCGTGCCGCTTTTTGCGTAGAGGTGACGGCTCGCGCCGTCGCGTTCAATGTGCCCGTCTCGCTGGGTGCGTTTCAGTTTCGGGGCGGAGTATGGCATGGAATCGGAGACCCCCGACTTCTTCAAGAAGCCGGGGGTCTTTTACGCGTTGCTGTGCACCTTTGGCATCTCTTTCAGCGCCTGTACTCGTAACTTACCATTCCATTGGAATCAGGGCCCGGCCAGCGCCCTGATGAAGAAGAGCAAGTTCGCAGGCCGTTCGGCCAGCCGGCGCATGAAATAGGGATACCAGTTCGTCCCGTAAGGTATGTATACACGCAGCCGGTATCCTTGGTCCGCAAGCCATCGTTGTCGATCGCGTCGCACACCGTACAGCATCTGGAATTCGTAGGCGTCGGCGGGGACGCGATGGTAGTAAGTGTATCTGCGTACCCAATTGATGACTAGATCGTCGTGGGTTGCGACCGCCGGGTAGACGCCGCGCTGCCGGGATTCTGGCCGGAACATCGCCCGCACCAGGTCGAGGAGCTTCTCTCGCACGATCTCGCCGGCCGGGTAGGCGACGCTTGGAGATTCCGGATAGATGCCCTTGCACAGGCGTAGGTGTGCAACGCCCTCCTTGATGAGCGTTTCCACATCGGACTGGCTGCGGAAGAGCTGAGCCTGGACGGTCATCCCGACGTTGTCGTGGCGCTCTCGCAGCCGACGGTACAGGTCCAGGGCGGCCTGGTAATGCATCGAGCCTTCGGCGTCGATATACACGACGTTCCCCAACGCCGCGGCGTGCTCCACGATCGATTCGGCGTTTTCGTAGCAGAGCGCGTCGTCAAGCCCCAGGCCCAGTTGGGTCAGCCTGATGGAGATGTTGCTCTCCACACGCTCGCTTGCAATCGCGTCCAGGGCGGCGATGTAGGCATCTCGGCTAGCTCGTGCCTCTGTCCCCTCAGCGGCCTCCTCACCCAGGTAGTGGAGGGAGGCCATGATGCCGAGTTCGTTGAGCAGACGGGCCGTCTTGATGGCCTCCTCCGTCGTCTCCCCAGCGATGAACCGGCGTGACATATACCAGACAGCGGGCACCGATGCGAGATAGTTCTGCCATCGTTGGTTGCAGGAGAGTGATAACAGAAGTCTGC
>JAGHDS010000163.1 GCA_021159845.1 Anaerolineae bacterium | reverse complement strand
GAGTGGGTCGTACACCCCCATGAAATCGCGCTGTGGTACGCCGAAGAACCCCAGATACGCTGGCCAGGCATCGTAGGCTCGCAGGTCATGCCCACCCGCGATGGGCCACCTCATTCGGCGGCCTGCCGGGAACGTCGTCTCATCCGAGCTAGAGTGCACTATAAGGATGTCCGATGGCCATGCGAAGCGAGTGCCTGGTGAGACGCGATTCCCGCCCGGTGCCAGCATCGCGTTCAGCCAGAACTGGTACCGCCGCGTGTGAGTGGTGGGATTGCTCAACTTCAACTTCAACGTGAAATATGAGTGAGCAGCATCTAACGAGATAGTAACCGTAGCCTTCAATCCAGTGCGTTCATCCGTTCGCGTCAAGGTCACGCTGGCCTGCTGGTCCCTCGTATCCACCCGATAGTCCCATGGCTGGTACTCGTTAAACCCGTGCTCATCCACGGGAAACGCCCATTCAAAGCCACCTGCGCTGATCCACCACCCCCGCCGTCCCCAGCGCGTGGGCTTGATCACCGGATTTTGGTACAGCAGGGGACGTCCCGACACCTTATCGATCCACTGGTAGACGCGCCCACCCAGCTCGGGCAGCAGCACCAGACGCGTGTAACTATTCTCCAGGATCACAGCGCGATATGTACGCGGCGTGGGGGCCCCCAAACGGCTGAAGTCCAGCCGAGGATTGGGGTAAATCGGATCACCCGGCGTCGTTGGGACCAGAGCCTGGTCATAGGGATAGGTCGGGATCAATAGATACGTCTCACTGACCGTGGGCAACGTGGCCTGGAAGGAATCCCGAGTTGGCGCCACGGGAGCGGCAGCCGTTGGAGAGGCCGTCGGCCTCGGTGTGGGCAACGGGGTTGGAGATGCTGGGATATACTTCTGAGCGACGGGCAGGTTGCGCCGTGTCCGCCCCTGCGCTGCAAGCTTTTCAACGACGGCCACCACTGGACGGGCCTCTCCACCCACGGGATACCAAGCGGCCCGCTCCCATGCTGGATCACCGCTCCCCCCACCCAGGTTGCTCAACAGCCACGGCATGAACGCGAAGTAATAGGGAGGAGCCTGGTCAAGCATGTACAAGAAGGCCGCTCGCGTCAACCGAGCGACATCTGCCTCGTTTACAGGAGGATAGCGCGGGTCCTCTCGAGCGCCCACGATGGCGCCGCCTTCCGTCGTGATGATGGGCAGCTCTCTCCCCAACCGAGCATAGATGATGTTTCGATACGCCTCGAACTTTCGGAAGCCATTTGAGTCCTGATCGACCGTGTCGCCAACGTAGAACCCTCCTTGCTCTCGCGGCAAGCGGGAGATCTGTCGGGCATGGTTGATCGCCTCCACTTCCGCCGCGCTCAGGTTACGCTCGCTGATCTCGGCCGGTGTGAGCGGCACACTCCAAAGGTTCACTGGATCCTCTGGATAGTCCAGCGGGTGATTAAAGAAGTAGTTGTGCAAAGGCACCCAGGCGCGGTCCAGGGTATCCAACGCGCCACGCTGCTGCAAAAGATCCAGGAACTCGGTCAGGAAACGCATATCATCATATGAGCCCCCTGGAGCTAAGGTGGGTAGCCCTGGATACCCTCCCAGAGCGGCGATCTCCCGCGCGGCTGGGATCCACAGGTCCACGATCCGCGCCACGCTCACTGGCTCACCGGGATGCCACCCGCCTGGCTTTCCCGCGATATTCGGTTCGTTATACAACTCGTAATAGTAAACGCCATGGGCCAGCCCCTCGCGCACGATCGTCTGTAGATGCTCGTACGGCTCATTGAAAGGACGATAGATCCGAAGCACAGGCATGATGCCCCGCCGGGTTAACTTGTCGATCAGGTACGTATGCTCGAGTTTGGGTTCGTCTGGCTGCATCAGCTTGACCCAGCGTACCCCCAATGCCTCCGCTTTCGCGAGCAGCTGATCGACCACCTCAGGCGGCTGGCTAAAGAGCGTGGGAGCCCAATGGATCCCCCAACCATTATCCCGCTCCGGGCGCGGGTACGCGCTAAGAGGCAAGGCAGACGACGCTGGAGGCGGAGTAAGGGGACGCGGGAGGGCCGCTGCCGCTGCCTCCGCCGACCGGGTAGGGGGCGCCGTGGGCGTTGGCGGAGCAGGCGTGGCGGTTGGCGCCGATGGATGAGCGGCCTTACCCCATCGCCGCTCCCAAGTGGGCCCCGTGGTCACAGGCTGATGCCGACGCGCCTCACCGCGCCGCGGGAAGGATTTCAGCGCATCTACCACCGGCAAATGGTTCCCATTCCTGTCCTTATACCAGGCCCACGACTCCCAGGTGGGGTTGAAATTGCCCAAGGCTCGCTCACCGATCAGCCAGCTTGTGAACGCGAAGTAATACGGAGGCGCCTCATCGAGCATGTACTCGAGAGCTTCAATTGTCATATCCGCCTGCATAGCTGGCGTAATACGGGGATAGCGAGGATCCTCACTCGAGCCAACGGTGACACCACCCTCTGTGCTGATCAGAGGGATCTCGAACCCGAAGATCTCGTAGAAACGATTTCGATAGGCTAGAAACTGCAAGAAGCACGTATTATCTTCATCAATGGTACTCCCCACATAATAACCGCCCTCAGAACGTGGACGTCGAGCGATTTTCCGCGCTCGATTGATGGCCTGCACCTCAGCCGGGGATAGGTGATAGCGGGCTATCTCGTCCGCAGAAAGCGGTTTGCTATATAAATTCACATCATCATAAGGATAACGAACTGGATGATTCAAGAAGTAGTTATGCACAGCCCCCCAAGCTCGATACAGGACATCCGTATTGCCAGTATCTTTGATGCGGCGAAGGAATCGGATGAAAAAGCTACTCTGCCAATTCGGATCCTTGATGGATGGGGGAAACATGGCAGGTAAGGACGGGAAGCCCCCTTCCTCCTCAATCACACGCGCCGCTGGGAGCCAGATATCCACCATGCGGTCAGGATCAGGCCGCCTGCCATCGCACCAACCGCCAGCCTCACCCTCTACGTTCGGCTCGTTGAACAGCTCATAATAATACACCCCCATCGGGCGATAGTGCTGGACCAACCGGCGAAGAGATCCCAGGTCGAGGGGCTTATTACAAGGTTGGTAGATCCGCATGACGGGCATCATACCGTGAGCCACTAACTGTTGAATCAGATATTCGTTATGACGCCCCTCCGTTCCATCGTTGAGGAACTTGACCCACTTAATGCCCATCGCCTCCATCTCGGCTATGAAGTAGTCCACCACCTCGGACGGTTGTCCGTAAACACTTGTAGTCCAATGAATACCTAGGCCATTGTCCTGCGGTGGACGCGGGTAGGCGCTGAGGGGCAATGGCCCTGCGCCCTGCGCATCGGCCGCGAAGGGCAAGTATCCCACGAAGAGCAAGCTCAACAGGAACACCAACCCGTATAGTAGATACGTTCGCACCACTCTCATCGCCATAACCACCCGTGTTCACTCAGGACCAAAGTTCGACTCAGTCCGTGACGAGTTATACTGGCGTTTTTCCTGATGGGAGCTCTGCCCCCATCCTGGGGGACGGGGGCAGAGCAGAACATCTAGAACAGGTCACCGCATCAAGTCTAACGGATGAGGTTGACCAACTCCTGCAACATCTGATCCGATGCCGTGATCACCCGCGAGTTCGCCTGGAATCCGCGCTGTGCCCGGATCATATCGGTGAACTGCGTGGCCAGCTCCACATTGGACATCTCCAAATAACCCGAGTTGATCTGGCCACGCCCTCCTTGACCGGGAGCCCCCACGGTACGATTGCCCGTGTTGACCGACTCAGCATATAGATTCTCCCCCACCTTGATCAGCCCGGCCGGGTTGCGGAAACTCGCTAGAGCGATCTGCCCTACCGTCTGGCGGAACCCATTCGAGTACACGCCGATCACCTCACCATCAGTTGTGACCTCAAAACTGATCAACTCCCCAGCGCCCACACCATCCTGGGAGGACGCGGCTACCTCGCTCGTGTCCGCCAGCTGGGTCAGAGCGCTCATATCCAGCGTGACGGTCTGCGGGCTGGTGGCCCCATTGCTTAGGGTGATCCCCAATGCAAGCGATCCGTCAGCTGGAGTTTCGAGGCGGCCCGTGCTATCAAAGGTGAGAGTTCCAAGATCTGCTGTGTCGATCGTCACCGAGTCATCATCCTCACTTGCCGAAACATTCCACTGGTTGTTATCGGCCTTAGTGAAGGTAAGGGTGATCGTGTGGACATTACCCAGCGAGTCATAGACGACCACTGAGCTGGTTACCTGGCTGTTGACGGCAGCCGAGGCATCCAGATTGCCCTCCAACGCCGCCCGGCTGGTCGCCCGAGCCATGAGCCCTTGCCCCAAAGGGATCGTAATCGCACTTAACGGCTGAGTCGTATCGACATGCCCGTTCGCGTCAGCTTGCCAACCCAGGACATGCAGGCCAGTGCTCGGGTTCACCAACGTCCCATCGGTGGCAACATCCAAAGTCCCATCTCGTGAGTAGAGCTGTTGATTAGGCCCTTGGAAGATGAAGAACCCATCCCCTTGGATCGCCAGGTCGCTGGCCCGACCCGTGGCCTGCAACCCACCCTGAGTGAACTGCGTATCCACACTACCCAGCGTCATCCCCAGACCGAGCTGGATCGGGTTGACCCCACCCCGACCCCCATTAGGATCCGGTCCACTTCCACTGCTCAGCAGCTGATTCATCATCTCCTGGAAAGTGATCCGACTGCTCTTAAATGCGGTAGTATTGACATTGGCAATGTTATTCGCTACCACATCCATGAACGTCTGATGGAACCGCAACGCTGATGCCGCTGACACTAGAGACCGCAACATTTGAACACCTCCTGAAGGGGTTTGTATCCATCCTGCTCCGATAGGCTCAAGAGTCGCCTAGGAACAGGTCTCTTTTTGGGTGTTGCGCCGGCCCCCTGCAAGAGGTCCAGCCAAGCGCAACGAAATCCGACTCTTCACTCAGACACATCAAGAACTGTACCGGTGAATTGCCCGCATCATGGTCACGCGAGCACCGCGCTATCAATATGGGTGAACACGTTAGACTTGCGATGTTTCGCGTCAATAGCGGTGATGACTGTGCGATCACGGATGCTAACCACGAGCGCCAGGTCATCCAGCAGGATCAAAGAGGATTGAGCTCCCTTCCGATCCGCTGCCTCTACAGCCCTCTCGATCCGCTCTCGCTGAGCCGCACTGAGCTCAATAGCCCGAGAGCGCAGGCGAGCTTCCGCATGATTGGAAAAGCGAAGTCGGCTCGCCCCGGCCTCACGACGCAGCACTGTAGCGAAATCGGGTTGTCCAGGCGCTGGCGGCTGCGTCGGGGCGCTTCGTCGCGCGTGCAGATCACTACGAATGGGCTCCGGCGTTAAAGGCAGCGTGACTTTTTCAACCATGCCGCCCTCCTTTCGTCACCTAGCGTACAGCAATGATCTTGGTAAGGGCGACCCGCCGGTCACCAAGGTCCACACTCACCACACCGTTGCGCACGATGGCACCTTGCACAATCCCCTCAATCGTCTGGCCCGTCTCGTCCACAGCTTGCACCGTATGGCCGATCATAGCGCTGGCCTGGAGGAGCTGTTGCTGCGACATGAAGGTTTGCAAGCTATCGTTCATGCGCCACATCTGCTCCAACGTGGTCAGCTCGGCCAACTGTGACAGGAATTCCTCACTTTGCATAGGCGATAACGGATCCTGGTTACGAAGCTGAGCCAGTAAAAGCTTCAGGAAAGCCTGATTGTCGATGTTCAGCATGGACTGCTCATGCTTCCCGCCCACGTTGTGAACATCGTCATGTACTTTAGGAGCGGCCGCCATCAAGCCAGCCGCAGCCACTGCCCATGGAGAATCGCTCATAGCCACCTCCTACACCTCTATATCAATCAGCGAGGAACGCCGTAAGCCCGCTGAGCTTACCGGGTTCCGCACCTCGGCCTCAGGCTCAGCGATGTGGCCAGACGGCACGTGCGGCATCCAATCCGCCCCTGGATGTGAGTGCCATGAAGGTCCCGTCCAACCCGCCGCCCCGCCGCCTAACCCCGACAGGTTCGCTCCCGCCTGACCGACGACGACCTCACAACGGTTCAAGAGAATGCCCCGTCCCTCAAGCCCGCTGCGCAACTGATCCAGATTGGCTTGGATCAACACCTGAGCCTGAGGGCTCTCCGTGCGCATCAGCAGAACGAGCCCCGCACGCGTCGGCGTCAAATGCACTTCCAAGCGCCCCAGGCTCCGAGGCCGCAGTTGCAGCCGCCACTCGGTCTCCCCACGACGTAACGCGATCTGGATCCGGCCTGCCAACTCCTCGAGTTGGGTCAACACCTCGTAGCGGTGAGCGATCATCATGCCAGGCCCAGCCTTCTCGACGTGGGGTGCGATGGCCGGGGTATGTTCTACCATCGGAGGGCCATCCGCCGTCTGCGGATAATGGATATGCTGAGTCACCGCCCGCCCTATCCCACCATCCACACCAGGCATCTCTTTCTCATCCAGAGCATCCAACGCCACGGCCTCGTGACCGGGGACGAGCTCCCTCTCTCCTCGCTGAAACGCCAGCGCGTCGCGAGGGAAAGCTGGCATCGGATCCTCCGGCCAAACGGTCGGGGGGACAGGCTGCTTCCCATGCGCTTCACTCCAGCCCACAGATGAACCGTCGGGAGCCGTCTTCCACACATCCACTAAGCCAGCCCCCCGGGCCGATGCCCGCCCGAGCGGGACAGTGGAGCGGCGCAAGTCGGCCG
>JAGHDS010000125.1 GCA_021159845.1 Anaerolineae bacterium | reverse complement strand
GAAGGAGCCCATCGTATACATGCGCACTTCCTGGGAATACCAGACGTTGAACGGCGAGATCGCTACCAGGAACGCCGCCAACAAGCCAGTCGCTTCGTCGGCAAGTAGTCGAGCCAACCGATACGTGATGGGGATCAGGAGCGTTCCCCAGAATACGGAGAAGAACGCCAGGGCGAACTCGCTGTCGCCGGCTGCAAGGCTCCACAAGTGGAGTAGGAGGTAATACAGGGGCGGGTGGATATCCCGTGCCGTGTGGGCGATGAGCCGGGCTGGCGACTCGGACGCCAGGAAAGCGCTGACCGTCTCATCGTACCAGAGGCTTTGGGCTCCAAGCTGGTACAGACGCAAGGCGAAGCCGCTAAGCAGTATGAGTGGAAGAAGTGTATAGCGGTACCCAGTTGTGCGTAGCCTCATCAATGGCTCCAGGTCCTCGAGTAGCGGGGCGATAAGGCCACAGACGCTCTTCTCCTCTTCTTTGTCTCCGACCTGTTGCCTCGGCCTGGATCTATGCTCTGCGTATATCCGTGC
Source organism: Anaerolineae bacterium (assembly GCA_021159845.1). Lineage (GTDB taxonomy): Bacteria > Chloroflexota > Anaerolineae > DUEN01 > DUEN01 > JAGHDS01. The sequence goes on along the minus strand of JAGHDS010000125.1, from coordinate 2,775 downwards.
GGTCGAGATAAGTCAAAGTGTACCGATGCATCCCGGCCGGGACGGCCTCGGAGAATTCGGCGAAGGGCGTAGAGATCTCCAGATGGAAGGGCTTCTCCGCCTCCACGGTTACGATGACCCCCGGGCCGGCTGCCTCTTCCGCCACCAGGCTGATGATATTATCGCCCAAGTGCAGGTTACGTACCCCTACCGGCGGCTCCTCCTCCAAACGCCAGCGCACGAGCTGGTGGGCAGCGTCCACGTCCAGTCCGACGATCTCCTCAATGAGCAGGGCGATGGGACCGACGCCGGACCACCCCACAAAATCGCGGGCGGCAGGCGTCCCCGGCTCAGCTGCGTCGGGCGCGTAGTTCTCCCAGAGCGTCCCCGTCGCGTGAAACACCGCCGTCATTTGTTCCAGATGTCGTTCCGTGGCCTCGCGAGCCATATCGTCGAAGCCAGCCTGGCGCAGCCCTTTGATGACCGCGTAGTTGGTGGGTGGCCACACCGCGCCGCGCCAGTATCCCCCATCGGGGCGAAAACCGGGGTGATCGGCGGAAAGCGTCGGGAAGGGATGGGTTCGCCAAAACCGAGCAGGGTCGTGCAGGATGGATACCAGTTGCTCAGCCCGATCCGGCGGCACCACGTCAGCGACGAGCGTCCAGAAGGGAGCAATGGTAAGCACCGGCCACGGTTCCAGTTTGCCATCCAGGTCCCAGTACACACCCGCGCGCTCATCCCACATGTAGCGGTTGATCTGTCGGGTTAAAAATGCGTGCTCCTCCTGATAGGTTGCGATGACCTCCCTCGGCCGGCCGATCGCCTCCGCGATCATCGCCAGACATCTGGCGTTCAGCGCCTGCTGAGCGGACATGTCCACCCAACGCGCCGCGAAACGCGGGGTGTTATCCATGCCACATCCCAGTTGCGATGCCCAGTATAGCCCTTCCGGGCCGCGCTGGTGGGCACGTAGCCACGCGTCATAGCGGATTAGGTGAGGCCATACGGCCCGCAGGCGGGCATCATTGCCGCTGAGTTGATAGAGAGCCCATTCGGCCCAGGCGAAGAGAGGCGGATTGATGGCATCGGCGCTTCCTTTGGCGAACATCGGGGCGCCGTTCGTGCCGCGATATTCCCGGCATATCCACCCATCATTTTCCTGCTTGCGATAGAAGTTATCCAGCGCGGGGGTGATGGGGAGTAGATGCCACGCATAGCGGGCGAACATTGTGATGAAGCATGTATCCCATTGGAAGATGTTCTCCGAGAAGGCCGCGTCCAGATACGTGTCCGCGAATCCGTTTTGCGGTGTGCCGTGTCGGATATTTTGAACAGCCAGCTCCCAGGCACGCCAGTACAACTCGATCCAGGCCGCGCGCTGTGGGGGCAGTATGGGATCGGGTAACTGTGCGCGGTACTCTCCAAACATAGGCATCGAGCCAGATCCTCCCACGAACGGCAGCGAATCAACGGGTAATGATCGCCCCGAGTATAGCATATTCCGGGTGCCCCTACCAATCACAGCCATTTCGTAACTATCAAGGAGTTCGCCACCAATTGTTCACAGGTCCTTCATAACATCTCCATAATCTTCCGCGATGATGGAGGCGGAGATGAGATGAGAGGGATGGTGAGGTTCAAGGGAAACATCTCTCCACAGATCTATCAACCAAGGAGGTAGGACCATGAGAATGAATTGGAAGCGTCTTGGAGTCGTAACAGCCGTCCTGGCCTTAGCCGGATTGCTGGTGTTTAATTCAGCGGCTCTTGCTCAGGGACCGGTGGAAAAAGCGCCCGCACCCCCAGCAGCATGGGGTGATCCTGCAAATCCCGGTTTTGGCGCCAGGGCAGGCCGTTGGGCGCACGCCCGACAAGGGTTCAACATCAGGATGATGGGCCGTTGGGGCGGGCTGGAGGATTCGCCGATGGCGATCGCGGCCAAGGTACTGGGCATGGATCAAGCAGATCTGGTAGCCGAGCTGCGAAGCGGCAAGAGCCTCGCCGATATCGCCGGCGATAAGCTTGATGACATCGTAAAGGCCATTGCGGAGGATCGTCAGGAGCACTCGCTGGTTGGCGTGACGGCCAGGGTACTCGATATGAGCATCGACGATGTGAGGGCTCAGCTACGCGAGGGCAAGAGCATCGCTGATATCGCTGGCGACAAGCTCGACGACATTATCGACGCCCTCCTGGCTCCTCGTGAGGAGCGGCTAAATCAGCTCGTCCAGGATGGCAAGTTGACGGAGGAGCAGAAGGACGCTCTCCTGTCGCTGCAGAAGGCTCGTCTGGAGGAACGGCTAAGCCAGCCTTTCACACCTCGGTTCGTGGACGCTAACGGTGACGGTTACTGTGATCTGCACGAGCAACCGCGCCAGCTTCGCCGCAGCCTGGGACGGATGGGTGGCATCGGCGGCCGGGGTGGATTCAGCGGCCGTTGGCATCGGTAAGCTGGCTTAACCCCAGCGCTCTGGATGCTTAAGAGCAGAGGCTCCGACCTCACTGCGAGGTCGGAGCCTCCTTTTCGCCTTGAGCTTTCACAGGGGAATTTCACTCGGGCGTATCTCGGTTTCTCAGCGGATGTCTCGCCGAAGAGCCCCGGTATTGCCGGGGGAGAGCGTTGCACCTGCCGATTGGCGTAATCCAACATGGTTTAGGAGAGACTGTCTCATTCTACCACTCGTCAGAACCCATGTTCCCGTCCTCCCGCCAGGGCTTTTCAAAGGTCTAATAGATCAGTATCATAAAGGGAGGAGAGGAGCCAAGAGAAGGACGAGGAGGGGGAAAGATGAAAGG
>JAGHDS010000052.1 GCA_021159845.1 Anaerolineae bacterium | reverse complement strand
GGCACCGCAGAGCTTTGTATTGTCTGCTTCCAATGCTTCGCTATTCACTTGGTAATGTGCATCCTCTTGACAAAACTTAGAACATCTCCGCGGTGAGATGTGGGTAATCACCGCTAATCACCGCCATTGATCTCTCCCACATGGTGTGCTATAATGCCAGTGTGATGTCCACAGGTGAAGTAACACTTTTCCATCACATCCGGAGATCATTTCGACGACGAGGATCGCCGCCTCACGGTAGTGATTCGAGACACGCTAAAGAGCAAAGCAATACTCACACCACCCGCAGGTAAACCACCTTGCTATGCGACCGGGTATGGAATGTTCATCCTCTTTAGTTTAGGGCACAGTTGCATCCCTCGACTTATCTAACTCAAGCAGTGGACCCTCAGCAGACGTCCACAAGGGGTGATGGCCAGCAATGGCCGGCGTTACGAGTTACAGTTGTCAGCTCGGCCACCCAGAGCGATCGGTATCGCGATGTCCGCGGTCCACCATAAGGAGGGAGCCTATGTAAAATTCCCCAGGGTCGGCAAACGGCCATGTCAGGTCTTTCCACGTTCTTCCATGGCACTTATACCCCAAGGAGGATACAAAATGAGTACGAAACACGTATCCCGCAGAACGTTCCTCAAGCTCGCAGGCATCGGCACAGCCGGAGTGTTGTTCGCTGCTTGCGCTCCTGCCACACCGGCTCCTCAGGCGGGCGGTAAGACACCTGAAAAGGCAGTCGCGAAGAAGAAGGTCCGGATGTACGCTCAGGCCCTTACTCCTCGTAAGCGCCTGGAGACGGACCGCTGGGATCCCCCTCAGAAGATGTGGGACTTGGAGAAAGAATACGAGGATGCTCATCCCGATGTCGATATCGAGTTCGTCCCCAACATCCCCACCGGCTATGAGGAATGGCTCGTTACCCAAATGTCCGGCGGGACAGCTCCGGAGATCGTCTGGTATCAGCGCGGTTATATCGCGCGCGATTACCAAAAGGGCTGGTTTGTCAATCTCGATCCTTACCTGCAACAGCCGAACCCCTATGTAAAGGGAAACAAGCGCTGGATCGATATCTTCCAGCCGCCAGTCATCGCCAGTGGCACAGCACCGGATGGCCATATCTACATGATCACCGGCGATATCGTGGGTACCGGCTTCTTCTACAACAAAACGATGTTTGACGAGGTCGGTGCCAAGGTGCCGGAGACCTGGGCGGAATACGAAGAGGTCCAGAAAGCGCTTAAGGACGCAGGCTACATCCCCATGTCGATCAGCATGGACCTGGCGGGCGGCGTCCAGCTATATGGGAGCTGGAGTACGCGCGAAGTACAGGACGTCGTGTACGATCACAAGATGGGGTATATCAAGTGGGGTGAGGAGGGCGCCAACAAGACTGTACCACGCACCTGGAAGCCTGGGGAAAACCTGGCACCGCCGGTGATGGTACGTGCCATTAAGGCCGGTCGTTACGGGGCCAAGGATCCTGAGTGGAAGGAGATGCTTCGGATCATCAAGGGATGGTCCAACTATTGGCCCGATGGATTCTGGGCTCTTCCACCTGATGATGTGTATCGGCTCTGGTCCACCGGCAAAGCCGCGGTAGCCTGGATGGGAAGCTGGATGAATAAGCCCGTCCACAACGACCCGCTCATCGATTTCGAGTGGGGCATCTTCCCCAAGATCCCCAAGATCACCAAGGAGACCTCTGAGTTCGGCGGAGTGGACTTCCCGGCCATGGGTGGCGTGGGTGGTGTGTTCCAGTACGCCATCGCCAGCGTGGCTGAAAAACGCGGCGTCTTGGATGAGACCATCGACTGGATGCGCTTCATTACGGCGCCCAAGAACCTGATCGCTCTGCTGAACGATCACGGTGGGTTCGCTCCCGGCACGGTGGACACGACAGGCGCCGATCCATCGCTCTCCGTGTACACGGAGATGATGGTGAAGTACGGTACCGAGCGTATCGAGCCGTTCGACAGCATGTTGACCCGCGAATTCGTGGACTCGCTATGGAATCAGCTACAGCAGTTCCTGGCCGGCCAGATCGATATGGAGAAGATGACGGACCAGGTACAAAAGGAGATGGAAAGAGCAGCGGACCAGCTGCTGGCTGAGCACCCGGATTGGGCCGAGGGCAGTTAACGTCTACCTCATACGGCCGTTCTCGTCTCGCGGGTAGCGTTGTGCCGTCGAGCACACATGCTGACCAGTTCAGGGGGAGGTATTCTCCCCCTGAACTCTCACTATCAGGAGAGAAGCAATGGCTCAACTGACAGTTGAACGCACGAGCTCCGCAATGCCATCCTCATCGAAGTGGGCTCTTACTCTACGACGTATGACCCGATGCAAGGAATGCTACTTGCTATTAACTCCCACCTTCGTGCTGATTTTGCTCTTCAATTACTACCCTGCTCTTTCCGCCCTCTACCATAGCTTCTTCCAATGGAATGGGGCGAACTTCAAGCGTTTCACCGGCATTAACAATTTTGTACTCATGGTCCATGATCCGACTATTTGGCTGTCGCTTGGTAACATGGTCAAGCTGACCCTCGTCGCGTTAGCCATCAACCTCACCTTTCCCCTGATGGCCGGGGCGTTGATCTTTCACTTACGTGATCTACGATTGGCTTATTTCTACCGTGTGTTGTTCGTCGTGCCGATGGTAGTGCCAGGCATGGTCACGCTGATGATCTGGCGCTTTATCTACAACCCAAACATCGGCCTCCTTAATCAGATCCTCAAGGCTATTGGGATGGGGGCTTTAGCCCGCCCCTGGTTAGGTGACTTCAAGCTGGCACTCTACGCGATCATGTTCATTGGCTTTCCGTGGGTCGCCGGCATCTCCACGCTGATCTACCTGGCTGGTTTCCAGGCTATCCCGATGGAGCTGCTGGACGCGGCAGCCATTGATGGCGCGTCTGCCTGGAAGCGGTTCTGGAATGTTGAGTTGCCTCTCGTCATGTCTCAGGTCAAGCTGATTGTGATCCTGACCGTGATCGGGTCGTTTCAGGGCTTTGCCACGATCATGGTAATGACCAATGGCGGTCCTGGCACATCGACTATGGTACCCGGCCTGTACCTTTACCGCAATGCCATGTACTACAACAAGATGGGGTATGCCTGCGCCATCGGCACGATGCTCTTCATCATCACATTGATCCTAACCTACCTTAATACCCGCTACTTGAAATCCAGCGTGGAATTCACCGGTGTATAGAGCGATGCGAGCAGCGGATAACGCAAGGAGCTTGACATTATGAGCCGGACGTTGAGACACGACCTGCCTATCCATGTCATTCTCGGAATACTCGCCATACTTACCTTTTATCCGTTCGTGTTCATGGTCATTACGTCCTTCAAGACATCACCTCAGTTCATCCACAACTTCTGGGGCGTCACATGGCCGCCTACCGTTGCCAACTACCGAGATGCCTGGCACCGCATCAGCATCTACCTGGCTAACAGCACGCTGGTCTCCGGTGCCTCCGTCGTTGGTGTGCTCGCCATTTCTAGCATCTCGGCCTTCGTGTTCGCCCGCTTCGACTTCCCTGGGCGAGAGCTGCTGTTCTTCGCCATCCTCTCGCTGCTGATGATCCCAGGTGTTCTGACCCTGGTGCCCGCCTTTCTGCTGATTAAAAGCTTTGGCCTTCTAAACACGTATTGGGCTCTGATCCTGCCGTATATCTCAGGTGGACAGATCTTCGCCATCTTCATCCTGCGCAGCTTCATCGCCTCCTTGCCAGAGGAGCTCTTCGAATCCGCTCGCCTGGATGGCGCATCGACCTTACGCCTTTTCACGAGCATTGTGCTCCCCCTGTCCAAGCCCATCTTGGTGACCATCGCGATCATGAACATCCTGAGCACCTGGAACGACTACGTCTGGCCGTTAGTCACCATCCCAGACGGTCGCAGATGGACCATTTCGGTCGGGATCGTGAGCTTCAGCAGCCAATACGGTGGCCTGGAGAACTGGGGGCCCATGTTCGCAGGCTTCGTCATCGCCTCCATCCCGCTCATCATCCTCTTCCTGTTCACCATGCGCTACTTTATTGCAGGTCTGACATCCGGGGCGATCAAAGCCTGATCCCTATGCCCTCACTCTCCCCATTGGGAAGATCCACGAGGGACCTCATCACCCGAGGCCTTATCCGACAGCAAGGCGGAGGCATCTCAGCATCTTGCTACATCCTGTACGACAACTCCTGGGACTATGGCGGCTGGCTCATCGACGATTGTTACACGAGCCAGCCCTGGCAGCCGCTCTATTGACCGGTTGGCTGGTCGCCGTGGCGCTCATCTCGGCCATTCCGATGTATACAGACGCAATCAATCAGGCCCTGCTACGGCGGGAATTGCAGATTGTGCAGACGGGCCGACGGCCAAGCTTCGCCTTCCTGTTCCACTATACGCCCGCGAGCAGACAGGACGCGAACACCACCTGGGACAGCTATCTGGCGCTGGATCAGTATCTACAGGGTGCCCTGAGCGCGGACCTGGGGCTTCCCATGCGCACTCGTATGCACTACGTGAAAAGCGACCTCTTTCAGCTCTTCCCTTCCGTGGGGAGCAGCTACCAGCGCGGTGAGAAGCCTCTCTGCCATGCCTCCCTGGGATTCATCGCTGACTCGGATCCCCATATCGCGCTGGTCGAAGGGCAAATGCCCAACGCCGCATGGGAACTCAATCAGCCGCTGGAGGTACTCGTCAGCCAACACCTTGCCACCAAGCTGGGCCTCCAAGTTGGTGAGACATACGTCCTGTTCGATCCCACCAGCATCTCGCCCGCCGGGACTGGATCCCCATTCACCCTACCCGTTAAGATCGCAGGCGTGTGGCAAGCCCGCGACCCCGACGCGCCTTTCTGGTATATCCCCCCGGAATCCTTCGACAATGTGCTGCTCGTGTCCCGAGAGACCTACATCAGCCTGGTCGGCGGCTATATTCCCCGTCCCCTGTTTGATCTCGGTTGGTACCGGGTGTTCGACGGCAATAGCATACGGGCGGAAAATGTGAACGCCTTCCTACGGCGCGTGGGGGTGGTGGAGACACGGATAGCCTCGCTCCTGCCCGGAGCCCGGCTGAGCCTCTCCCCCATCTCCGCGCTGAGATGATACCAACGCGCCGTCTCGGCTCAGTCGATTCTCATCCTCCTGCTCAGCCTGCCCGTCATTGGCCTCGTGCTGCTGTTCATCGCGCTCATCGCTAACAGCCTTGTAGAGCGACAGCGACTCGAGATCGCGACCCTGAAGAGCCGGGGTAGCACCAACACCCAGATCGTGATGACATACGCGCTGCAGAGCATCACGCTGGGGACCATCGCGTTCCTCCTCGGGCTGCCTCTGGGACGCTTGGCAGCCCAAATGGTGGGCGGCACCCGTCAGTTCCTGACGTTTAAGCAATCCATCCCACTGAACGTGGCTATCACGAATGAGAGCATTCGCTTCGCCGGGGCCGCTGTGCTCCTGGCACTAATCGCCACAATGGCACCGACATGGCAAGTTTCCCGGCTCACCATCGTGACGGTCAAGCAGGCGATCAGCCGGCAACTCAATACGACATCCTGGCGTCAAGCTATAATGGATGTCCTCCTGCTCGGAGCTGCCGGCTATGGGTACTATCTACTACGCGAACAGGGGAGTATCGCCTTGCTCCAGTTTGGAGAGGGTACAGACCCCTGGGAGAACCCTCTTCTCTTTCTGACTCCAGCCCTGTTCCTGCTGGCAAGCGCGCGAGTCTGCCTGCGCGGCTTTGTGCCCGCTATGAAGGTGTTAGGGGGCCTCATCGCCCGGCTACCCGGGGTTACTGCCCTGCTGGCCATCCGAAATCTGGAACGGAGCAGCCAACGATACGCTACACTCATCCTGTTGCTGATCCTGACCACTGGCCTGGGCACATTCACCGCCTCCGTCGCTCGCACGCTGGATGAGAACCTGTCCGCGCGCACGTACTACCAGGTAGGAGCGGACGTGGCGTTGGTCGAGGCAGTGGGAAAGTTCGACACTGGGGGCAGCGGGAGTGTAGCCCAAGGGACTGCAGTAGGGAACACCTCCTCGCCTGGGGGAAGTCCCGCGGGGCTCTCCGGCTGGGCCATCCTGCCGGTCTCGGAGCACATGCGCGTTCCCGGTGTCAAAGCTGCCGCCCGGGTGGGGATCTTTCAGGCCACGACCCGCATCGGGGATCGCGTCATCACCGGCCAGCTATATGGGATCGATCGCCTCGATTTCCCGCGCGTGGCTTATTTTCGACGCGATTTCGCGCCGGAGTCTCTGGGGGCGCTGATGAACGCGCTGGCGCTTGAGCCTTCGGGGATACTGGTGCAGAGGAGTTTCCTGGCCCAAACAGGGCTACAGATCGGCGATCCGCTGCGGCTGCAAGGGCTGATCGCCGGCAGCAACCAACCTCTTCTCTTCAAGATCGTCGGCGTGGTGGATCTGTTCCCAACGGCCTACCCCGGAGAAAGCGAGTTCTTCGTCGCCAATCTTGACTACATCTTCAACGAGTTGGGTGGCCCCGTCCCCTACTATGTTTGGCTGACCGTTGACAAGTCGTTGAGCAGCCCTGAGCTGACGAAGCGCCTGGAAAAAGTAGGCTTTCGCGTCCTGAAAATCGAGGATGCCCGGGAGCAGGTCGTCAGGGAGCAAGCCCGTCCAGAACGCATTGGTCTGTTCGGCTTTCTCTCTCTGGGCTTCCTCGTCACGACGCTTCTCAGTATGCTGGCACTGGGTCTGCACGCTTTCCTGGTTTACCGACAGCGCTTCATCCAACTGGGCATCATGCGCGCCATCGGGCTCTCAACAAGGCAGGTAGCCGCCTCGTTGCTCGGCGAGGAGATGTTGTTGACCGTTCTCGGCATCCTCGGTGGGGCTGCACTTGGCCTCGCCGCCAGCCATCTGTTCATCCCTTTTATGCAGATCGGACATACGGAGGTCGAGCTCATCCCACCATTCGAGGTGATCATCGCCTGGCGTGACGCAGCATACGCCGTTGTCGCCCTGATCACGGCCTCGCTCCTGACCACCGGCGGCGTCATCGGGCTCCTCTCCCACCTGAAGGTTTTCCAGGCAATTAAGTTAGGGGAGATACTGAACTAAATCGGACGAGCCGCCGCGACCGTGATTCAGATGCGGCGGCTCGTCCGAAGGAACGTGCCGACACGGGATCCTCACATGCCGTCCTCCCGGTATCGGCTCCCGCGCATACGCTCGACAGCCCAGCCGGGCAGGTACGCCTCGACGCCAATGGCACGAGCAATGACGATCAGCCGGCAGGTTTCCTCCAGCTCTATCGAGCGATACAGCGCTTCCTCCAGATCCTCGCCCAGGCAAACCGAGCCGTGGTGCTGCAATATGAGCACGCGGCTCCTGTCGCTGGCCTCCGCGGCTGCTTGGGCCACCTCTCGCGTGCCTGGTAGAATGGGCGGCACGATGGCCACGTCGCCCAGAAAGTAGT
>JAGHDS010000068.1 GCA_021159845.1 Anaerolineae bacterium | reverse complement strand
TATGCGGTGTGCCACCGCTCATGGGGACTGTTCACCGTCCGCTGCCAAAGCACTTGGAGCTAGGTGTTCGTATTGAGTGTGCTTGCACCTACATCGCTCACCGGATGCCAATGGAGTCCAGCGGGGGAGTGGCGGACAGTTACCGTTGCCTGATGGCGATGAACTCATGGAACATCGAGATGTCCCAGATTGGCTCCTGAACACACTCTTGCGGGCTACCGGTGTGGAGTAGAATAAGGTATAATCTCTTTGTAAGAGTGGCGCTTGTCGTTGTTGGCTCGTGTCGATCTCCCGATTCACTAGGACGGCGTAGATGCCCTCTGCTCACATCTTGCTCGTAGATGACGATGCCTTGCTGCGTCGCAGCCTGGCTTTCAACCTGGAACGCTCTGGCTATCAGGTGAGCACAGCAGCCACCGCGGAGGATGCGCTTGTCCTTGCGCGTCATAACCCGCCTGATCTGGTGCTTTTGGATATTGGTCTGCCTGGCATGGACGGCCTGGAGGCTCTGCGGCGCTTTCAAAATGATGTGGGGGTGCCGGTGATCTTCCTCACCGCGCGCCGTCGTGAGCTAGACGAGGTGCTGGGCCTGGAACTGGGGGCTGATGATTACGTGACCAAGCCGTTCGATCTCGACGTGCTTCTGGCGCGCGTGAAGGCCGTTCTGCGCCGATCGCGTTGGGCTCGGCGAGCCATTGCGAAGCCGACGGCGCTGGTTGTCGGTGATCTGATGATCGACCCGGATGCACATGAGGTGATCGTGGCCGGGCGGCGCGTGGAGCTCCCGCCGCGTGAGTTCGATCTCTTGTGTGTGTTGGCGTCGGAGGCAGGGCGGGTGCTCTCCGTGGATGAGTTACTCGCGCGCGTGTGGGGGGCCGAGTACGTTGGGGAACCCCAGGTTGTTTACGTTCACATTCGCTGGCTGCGAGAGAAGATCGAGGAAGACCCACATCGCCCGCGCAGGATCGTCACAGTGAGAGGGGTGGGTTATAAATTGCAACCTCAGGAGAACTGACATTGCATACCCTCCGGCAACGGCTCATCCTCAGCCACATGCTTCCCTCCCTGCTCCTCATCCCCATTATGGGTATTGTCCTCATTTACGTTATCGAGACGCGCGTGGTCTTGGCGAATTTATCCAGCGAGCTCACCGGGCAGGCCGTTTTGATCGCTGAGCTAGCGGAGGACTACCCTGGCGTCTGGTCGGACGCGGAGACGGCTCAGGCGTTCGTGGCCCGCATAGACCCCCGTGTGTCGGCCCGACTTATGTTGTTAGATCGTGACGGCCGTTTATTAGCTTCCAGCGACCCCGCCGACGCACCGTTGGTAGGCAGCCGCTTGGCAGTCCCCGAGATAGCTCATGTCCTGTCGGGAAGGGCCCAGGTGCGGACGACGTATAGCCGGCACCTGCACGAAGAGGTTGTGGATGTCTTTATCCCCGTGTGGGCGTTTGACGAAAGGCAGGTGGTTGGGATCGTCCGGCTAAACCACCGTCTGGCCACCGTGCATGAGAGATTCCTGCGCGTTCGTCAGACCGTTGCTCTCGTGTCATTGGGGGGACTTCTCCTGAGCGCCCTTGTTGGTTGGACCCTCGCTTTGCACCTGGAGCGTCCTCTGGAACGTATTACCCGGGCCATCCAGCTGCTGGCCAGTGGCCAATCGCTGGACCTCATCCCGGAGCAAGGCCCTCGTGAGATACGCTCCCTGGCTCATGCGTTTAACGTTTTGGTTACGCGCCTCCGCACGCTGGAGGAGACCCGCCATCGGTTATTGGCTAATCTCGTCCATGAGCTTGGGCGTCCATTGGGAGCACTTCATTCTGCCATTCAGGCGTTGCTGGGGGGAGCCGATGAGGACCCGAGGTTACGGCGTGAGTTGTTGGCTGGTATGGAAGGTGAGGTGGAGCATCTCCGGCGTCTCCTGGACGACCTCTCGCATGTGCATGATCAGCTCGCTGGGGCGCTGGAATTAGCGCGACGGCCTGTGCCTCTGGGAAAATGGCTGCCTCAGGCGCTGGCACCTTGGCGCGCATCCGCTCAGGAGAAGGGGCTACAGTGGGTAGCGACGATCCCAGCTGATCTCCCTGCGTTGCAAGCGGACCCGGACCGGCTCGCACAAGCCTTGGGTAACCTGCTCAGTAACGCGATCATGTACACGCCCAGTGGGGGCAGGGTGGCCGTCGATGCGGGTGTTGCCGATGGGGCCGTCTGGATACGAGTCAGTGATACGGGGCCTGGCATCCCGCCGGATGAGCAGGCTCGGATATTTACCCCTTTCTATCGCGGTCGTCAGGCCAGGCGCTTCCCTCAGGGCATGGGGTTGGGCTTGACCATCGCTCATGACCTGGTCGTCGCCCACGGCGGGCGACTGGAGGTCGAAAGCACCCCCGGCCAGGGAAGTCGCTTCACGATTTGGCTTCCGCTTGAGTAGGAGCCCGCCAAAGGCGATCGCGTCCCCGGGAAGCAGGTTGCTCGCCCAGCTCCGGACACGCGGTGTTGGCGCGTTGTCTGGATGCCGGCCTTAAACTTGCCCTAAGGGCGTGATCATCTCCTCGTAAGGACGAAATCCCCTTTTTGAGTTATCCTCAGGCTGAATCGATGTCCGGGGTTCTTTTGTGAAAGGGCAAGGCCATGTCACCCATGCACACGGTGCCACTGCTGGTCAGCCTCCTTGTGGGGGCAATCCTCGGGTTAGTCACCTGGGAGCGCTTGCGGGCCCGCCGGCACGGGGTCGGCAGGGTGCTGATGGAGACGCGAGACGAGCTTCTCATAGGGTTGTTGATACTGGCTGCCTTTGCTGTGGGGGTGTTTGTAACGTATATTCTGAGTCTCCTGAAAGAACTCTAGGTTGCCAGAGCTACAGGTGACTGGTTGGCAAAGCACCGGTACCAACCGCGAGCAAATGAGCCGCATAGGCGTCTAAGAAGCTCTGGCAACAAGGGTTGAGCCGACCGGGAAGCAAGGATTGGCCCGGTCTCAAGAGCTTCTTTCCCGGCATGAGGTTCGTTCTGGCCAGTCAAGTATCTGTGAATACGTCGTATATTGGTCATGGCGACCGAGCCCACCATCATCATACTGACTCGGAATCGTCCTCGTACAGGCAGCTTGCCGTGCCTAAACGGATGTTTGACCGAGCGGACAGTGGATTCGACAGCGCTGCGCAGGTTTTGGCCACGGGCATGCGTCTGGGCACTGCGCCTACGCCGCCGGGCCACATCTACCTGGCGTTGGCTGAATCTGAACACCCGTTGCCGTTTGCGTTTCAGCGGTTCTGCTGGACAAGGCCCGCCTGAGAACGGGCAACCAGCACACGGTTCACCGGCGAAGTACGCCAAGAAGCGATGGGCTTGGCGCCCTGGCTTGATCTCAGCCGTCTGACCCGCAGGGCAGGTCAGCGAGGTGGGAGTGCCACCATCTGCAGGAAAGATGTCGAAATCGGCCAGTCCGAACCGGTCGCCAGCGGGCTTGCCGCCTCGAATGGCTGTTTGGACGTGCTTGACGCCATACTGCTGCATGGAGGCATCGACAGCCGGGCTGTTGTAACCACCGTCGGTATACATCTCGTCCGCATGGGTGCGCTCAACCAACTCCGGCAGGGCTTCGTCTAGCAGTTCGGCATCATCGGTGACGTTGGGCGCCGTCTGGACATCAACGATCAACTGCAAGTCGTTCTCTGGGTCACAGGTTTCGGTTACGTTCACCACATAGCCTTTGTAGCCGTGGCCGCGTTTCTTGCGATAGGTTGCCTCCTGGTCGTCCGGTGATTGCAAGCTGGTGGCACTCAACTCCTGGCCTTGCTTGGCACGTAGATGGCTGTCCTCGAGGACGAAGTGCTCACTAAAGACCCGTTTCAGCATCTGGAAGGCCGGTTCAGCAGCATAAGTGTCGGACAGGTCAGCCAATAGCCGGTTCATCAACTCGCCAATGGCCTGCAGGTGGGCATCTGTCTCATCCGGTTTGATCCGATAGATGTACTGTCCAGAACTGCCTTTGACATATGGCGCAAACTCTTCCGCATAGCGTGCTTGATCATCGGAACTGAGAACCCGGTGAACGCGTTGGAGTACTTCCACCAGCAACTGGAGGCGGCTCATCTGACGAATGTTACTGGCAATCTGGCTGGAGTCCATGCGCAGCTTGGCGGTCTTGAGGCCCAATGCGGCAATCTGCTGATCGGTAACCTGTTCGAAAACCTGATCCAGCAAATTCTGGCCGGTTTTCTGCATGTGCTCGCTCAAGCGATGCCGAAAGTTGTACACCGTGCGCAACTCAAACTGCCCTTCGCCCAGGTTGCGATAACCCAGGGCGTAGCGCACTTGCACGTTGTAGAGAAACGCATCGTACATCTCTTCGTCACTCCAGCCAAAGCCGGCCTTGAGTATCTCGAGCCCCATCAGCACGTTGACCGGAATGTTGGGGCGTGATGGCACATCGGAGTACAGCACCGCGAAGACCTCTTCGTCAATACGCACGAAGAGCTCACGGTAGAAGACACCTGCCCATGACGCCTCGAGCCGCTTGAGCTGCTTCTCGGGCAGCGAGTCAACACCGCTAAACATGGGCATCTGTAAGTGCTGATCGTTCTTGCGAAACATGGGACAACTCCTTGAGGGCGAGGGCAATGCGATTCTGCCCTACATTGTACCCATTTCGCCAAAAAACGCGAGTTTCACTTACCTTTTTTCAGGGGAGTCATTATTGATTATATGACACAATCTCCCAGGAGGGTAATGAGCGCTATCATGATGGCGAGGCGGCACAGTAAGCAAAAAAGTACTACCTCGATGACGGATCCTCCCCTTGCCGATTCTGTTGGAAGGGGCGCTTGTCGCCCACGATGGATCTGCCATCTCAGGTTGACACCCCTTTCGCGCACCTTTATAATCCCTTTAACAAGGTATTACCCCATAGGAGGACAAATCATGGAG
>JAGHDS010000032.1 GCA_021159845.1 Anaerolineae bacterium | reverse complement strand
TCTATGTGCGGGATGTGACCATGGACGAAGATCGCCTCCATGGACGCCGCATCGCCGCTGGCTTAAGTGGCGTTCGTAACGTGGCCTTGAATCTCCTCCGCCATCTCGTGCAAGCCCCTTATATCCCAGATGCACGCCGAACTGTGGCTGCCATGCCAGACTACGGCCTGCATTTGCTCTCCTTACCTTTGTTAGAACTTTGAAAAGCCCTATCGAGCTCCCAACGCGGCTAGTCGTCATCCTTACAGAATGTTTATAATTCCCCTTTACCGAGCTTCCGATATAAAGGACAGAGATATGAAGAGATCCGAACCACAACACAACAACACACCCCAACGCAGAAGCCTTGAAGGAGGTGAAAGAGGGAACGCTCCAAGTAAACTCTCGGAGACTGACCGGCTAAGTGAGTATTAAGAAAGCGGAAGCGGATCACCCACTCTCGACATTCTAAGTGCAACGGAGGGAAGGAAAAATGGCAACCATTGATTTCACCCGAATCAACACCAATATCGCTGCTCTCAACGCTCTGAACACTCTGCGCGACGTTAACAAGAACTTAGCGTTGGCTCAAACCCGACTCTCGACGGGTAAGCGGATCAATGAAGCTGCGGATGACCCGGCGGGCTTGACTCTGGCCACCAAGCTAAATGTACGAGCGACCGGTATGCAGGTAGCTATGGACAACATCGGTGACGCCAAGAACCTGCTAGCGGTTGCCGAGGGTGGTCTGAAGAAGATCAACGACATCTTGAGCAAGATGAGGGCCAAAGCCGAGATGGCCGCCAACGATACCCTAAGCTCCACAGAGCGCAGCGACATCGCCAACGAGTTGGCCCAGTACGCTCAAGAGATCGACGACATCGTCGATACGACTCTGTGGAATGGGCAGAAGCTGTTGGATGGTTCAGCGGACTTCGACTTCCACACCGGCGCTGCGTCCTCCGACTACACGGAGTGGACTCTCAGTCAGGCCTTCGATGTCCAGGGTACCGGCACGGCAGGGCTGGGAGACCTGGCCACCGTCAGCGGCGGCTCGTACACAGTCGATCAGGTCAGCACGGCCGCAAGCGCTCGGGCCTACATGGATACCTTGGACGACGCCATCTCGACGGTCTCCGATGCCCTGGCAGGCATCGGCTCCATGGTAGCCAGGCTGGGCTTCAAAGAGGACACTCTGGCTATCGGCAAGGTGAACACAGAAGCAGCCTACAACCGGATCATGAACGCCGATATGGCCGGGGAGCAGCTGAACGCTGTCAAGTACCAGATCCTGCAGCAAACGGCCATCGCCATGCTCGCTCAGGCAAACGTCGCACCACAATCAGTCTTACAGCTCATTAGTGGCCGATAACACAACTCCGAGACAAGCCCGGGATGGAAGCATCTTCATCCCGGGCCCTCTCCGCCGATAATCAGCCTGAGGTGAGGGAAGGACGATGATGAACGCACAAACAGCACTGCGCAACTATCGACGAAACCAAATTATGTCCGCGACCCCGCTGCAACTGGTCCTGATGGTCTACGACGTCGCTATCGTCGCATGCGCTCGCAAAGACCTGGCAAAAGTCACACAAGCCCTAAACCTGCTGATTAAATCCCTGGATATGAGCCAGGGCGAAGTCGCGTTAGGGCTTTACAAGTTATACCAATACTGCGCCGATCTGGCTCGGAAAGGCGACTTCGATCAAGCGGCGAAGATCCTGAGAGAACTCACCAGCGCCTGGGTCCAGTGCCTGGTTGCCCAGGGGCCATCATCCAAGACCAGTACGGTTGCGTGAGGGGACCTATGGTTAACTCGATTGGTTTGAGTCCTTCCTCCACGTTAAGCTCTAGTTATCTTGACAACCTAGTCACCCAGGCGATGGCGCCTTACCGTCGCAGCTATGAGCTTCTCGAAGCCCAGCGCGATGAGCTCAACACCATTCGCTCACTCTACACCGAGCTTCAGGGCAAGCTCGATAGCCTGGACGACGAGGCGGAAACCCTAGAGTCTGGCACCGACTCGATTTTCAACAGTAAAAGCGTCACCAGCAGTGACACAGACGTGCTCACGGCCACGGCCACGGCCCTGGCTCAAGCCGGGACTTATGACATCTCAATCACCACATTGGCCAAGGCCCATCGAGTTCGCTCGGAGCAGCAACTCTACGTTGATCAGGCTCTGGGATTATCGGGCACTTTCGTGATCGGCGGGTTGGCCAACCGAGCTGTATCCGATAAATCCCTTGTGAGCGGCACGGTCGATGATTTCGGCGTAGGAAGCGCCATCGCCTCGGGGCAGCAGGAACTGGGAAGCGGCACCTACTACGTGGAGGTGCGTGACAACGAAGGGACATGGGAATTCCGCTTGGTGGATGAAGAGGGCCACGCCGTCAGCATCGCCAGCGTAGATGATGCAGACAGCTTCACATCCAACTGGCAGAGCCTATCCAGCGTGACCGGTCAAACCTATGACACAGGCCGTGGCCTAACGATCACCTTCGGCTCGGGCAGCTTCACCGCGGGTCAGCGGGACAATGGGGCTGCTAGCGTGCACTACGACGCGCAAGGCGTAACCATCACAGTGGATACTGATGACACGCTGGCCGACATCGCCGGCGCTATTAACAGCGGCTCCTATGCCGAGGGAAACGAAGTGGTCGCCACGATCGTGGATCGCCAACTGGTATTGACCGCTGCCCACACGGGCACGCACCACCAGTTGATCGCCAGTGACATCACCGGCACAGTGCTATCGGGCACTGGCAGCAACGGGCTTGGCATCCTCGGAGACGGCGGCACAGGCGACGTGGATGCATCAGACGGCTTCAAGTTCACTCTACAACAAGCCACGGACGCCAGCTTCACAGTGAACGACATCAGCGTAACCCGCCAAGCGAACACCGGTCTTACAGACGTCATCCGTGGCGTTACACTAAACTTGTTACAGGAAGGTTCTACTGCCACTCTCACCATCGCAGCGGATACGGATGCCATCACCGACGAGATCAATGACTTTCTATCAACCTTCAATGACCTGGTGGACTACCTCAAGACGCAGACGAACACGACCACCAGTACGAACAATAACACCACCACATACACTCGAGGCGGGTTGGCTAGCGAGTCGACTTTCTACCGCCTGAGGCTTAATCTCCTCAGCGATCTCATTCAGCCGGTGGATGGCCTGCCGGCCGACGCCCCAACGTCGCTGAGCGAGATAGGCATCACCCTGGACAGCAACCTCAATCTCGTAGTGAGCGATAGCGGCGAGCTCAGCGAGGCCCTTGCCTCGAACCTAGAGGGGGTTGCGGATCTGTTCAACGCGGTGATGAGCCGGGTCACATCTCGTCTTGACCCATACACCCGCACAGTGGACAGCTTAATGGATCAACTGATCGACAACATCGATGACCAAATCGAGAGTACGGACGAGGCCCTAGATCGAATGACCGAGCGTATGCAGATGCGAGAGGCGTCACTGCGCAAACAGTACGCGGCGCTGTTCGCCCAGATTCAAGCACTGAACCAAGACCAGTTCACGCTCAGCAGCATGTTGTACGGAAGCTCATTCAACCGTCTCGCCTAGGGGCCGCCGAGAGACAGGAGATGTAACGAAGATCTAATTGCCAAGCCCTATCCAGAACTCACGCGAAAACACTTGGATTCGAGGAATACGCGGGGAGTACACTCCACACAACCGGGGAGCAAAGATGCCTGCATTACTGCCACTTATGACGAAGACGTGGGGACGGTCGCGACCACGGAGCCGCGCGCTCCGCCTGGTCGCGCTGAGCTTAGTCTTTAGTCTAGCCACCCTATGGCTGGGAGGATGTGCACGAGCCCGTCTGGTCGTAGTTGTGGGATCGGTCGCCGACGAGCCGGCTGTGCCGAACCCCAGCGAGATCGTTTTCTCTCAGCCGACGCCGCACAGCGCTCCCGTCGAGCGCCCTATCCCACCCATCGAAACGCCAACTCCCACACCACAGCCGGTGTCCCGGCCGCCAGCACACTCGGCACCTACTCGGATCGTCGCCCCGAGCATCGGCCTGGACGCGCCAGTGGTCACCGTAGGATGGTCAAGCCATCAGGACAACGGGCACTGGTTCTCCGAGTGGGAGACAGCATCGTACGCCGCCGGTTTTCATAAGAGCTCAGCCCTTCCCGGACATAAAGGGAACACGGTGATATCCGGGCACCACAACATCAAGGGAAAAGTATTTGAACACCTGGTCGATCTAAAACCAGGCGACTTGGTGATCCTATATGCGGACGGTCGAGCCTATCGCTATCGAGTGAAGGACAAATTCATAGTGAAAGAGAAAGGGGTATCCCCCGAGCAGCGGCGTCAGAACGCACTATGGATTGCACCCACCCGGGACGAGCGACTGACGCTCGTAGCCTGCTGGCCACCAACCGGGAACACATATCGCGTGATCGTGATCGCGAAGCCCGAGGGGTGAGAATTCGAGGAGCTTCGCAGCTCCCCCATGTCTCGCGTGTCCTATGGGCGCGTAGCAAAGCAATCTCCTGCCCTAAGCAGGGGGTTGCTTCGTCATAAGAAACACGGCTGATCCCAACACACACTCGAGACATCGGACATCCCAAATCAGCCCACATGGAGCTGTACCTATGACTGACACGGCCAAGAAGGACAAAGTACCTCTCATCAAGACGCTAGCCCGGTGGCCTGTCAGCGGCCGTAGCTGGCGATTGATCCGCTTCAAAGCCGATACAGAGGAGATACTATCTGGTTCACCGGATAGTGCTTATATCCAGTTCGACGATGATGAGG
>JAGHDS010000453.1 GCA_021159845.1 Anaerolineae bacterium | reverse complement strand
TCCTCTACGACGGTTATGAGGTCGAGGTGGCAATGGACGGAGAAACCGGGCTTGCAGCCGCGCGCGATCGCCCGCCAGATGCCGTGATCCTGGACATCATGTTGCCAGGCATCGATGGCATGGAGGTCTGTCGACGGCTACGTGCGGCTTCAGACGTCCCCATCTTAATGCTTACAGCAAAGGACGCCGTGCCCGATCGCGTGGCCGGCCTGGACGCTGGCGCGGACGACTATCTGGTGAAACCCTTCGATTTCGAGGAGCTGCTGGCCCGGCTGCGCGCCATCATGCGTCGCCGACAGCCCACTCAGCCCCAGGAGACGCTGCGGTTCGCCGATCTGACCATGAACACGGCCACTCGAGAGGTCTGGAGAGGACAACGCGCTATAGAGCTGACCGCCAAAGAGTTCGATGTCCTCGAGCTGTTCATGCGCCATCCCCGCCAGGTACTCACCCGCGACATCATCTATGAGCGGATCTGGGGATACGATTTCAGCGGCGAATCGAACATCATCGAGGTTTACATCCGCTATTTGCGTACGAAGCTCGAGGCCGGAGGGGAGCCGCGATTACTACATACCGTGCGAGGGGTTGGCTATGTCCTTCGAGAATCGTAAGCCCTGTCACGAACGGTAAGATGAAAGATGTCCATCCGCGTCCGTCTCACGCTATGGTATACCAGCCTCCTCGCCGCCATTCTCCTCGTCCTCGGCGTCAGCGTCTACTCTTTCATCGGGAGGGCCCTGCTCAAAGGCATAGATGAGACCATTCGCAGTCAAGCGGATGGTGTCGTCGCCCTCTTCAATGAAGAGAACGATCCACTGACCGTGCTCATCTCCGGGCGAGCCCGCATCCCCGCCATTGACGTCTTCGCATCCCAGGTATATGTACAGATACGCGGTCGTGATGGCCGCGTCGTGCAACGCTCCACGAATCTGGGCGAGTTCACGCTGCCCGGCCGAGAGGATGCCTTCCGAGCCAGCCTGGCCGGACACTCCGTGGTCTACGAGGTGCACGATAACGGCCGACATATCCGCATCTACAGCGCTCCTATCCGGCTACGCAGCGGCCAGATCATCGGCGTCGTCGAGGTGGGGCAAAGCATGGACGGGCTCGATGCGACGCTCCATACCCTGCGATGGACGCTCGTCATTGGCATGGGCACCGCCCTGATCCTGGCTGCGCTCGTCGGCGCCTTCCTGGCCCGGACAGCTCTGCATCCTGTCGACGAGATCACGCGCACTGCTCGACAGATCGCGGCCGGGCGTGGGCCGGAGGAACTCGGCCGTCGGCTGCAGATCCGGCAGCCCAACGACGAGGTCGGCCGCCTCGCGTCTACGTTCAACGAGATGTTAGAACGTCTGGAGCAGCTCTTCCAGATGCAACAACGCTTGGTAGCCGATGTCTCTCACGAGCTGAGAACTCCTTTGACTACGCTGCGTGGGAACCTGGACCTGTTGCGGCGTGGTGCAGCAGATGATCCGCAAATGCGTGAGGAAGCCATCGCGGTGATGGAGGCCGAGATCGCCCGTATGACCCGTATGCTATCCGACCTGCTCCTGCTGGCCCAGGCAGATGCAGGTGTCCAGCTCAAACTCCAGCCCGTGGAGCTGGATACGTTGCTCCTCGACGTGTATCGTCAGGCGCTCATCATGTCGGCGGGACGCGTCGAAGTACACTTGGGGCACGAGGACCAGGCCCAGGTGCTGGGAGATGAGGATAGGCTGCGGCAACTACTCCTGAACCTGGTCGAAAATGCGATCAAGTACACGCCAGCGGGCGGCCGGGTGACCCTATCCTTAGCCCGTGAGCCGGGATGGATCCGCATCACAGTGGCCGATACGGGGATCGGCATCGCGCCAGAAGACCTGCCTCACATCTTCGATCGGTTCTATCGGTCTGATAAGGCCCGCACACGGTCTATGGGAGGTACAGGATTGGGTCTCTCGATTGCCCAATGGATCGCGCGGGCACATGGCGGTCAGATCACCGTAGAAAGCCGCCTCGGTGAGGGAAGCGAGTTCACCCTGTGGCTTCCCGACCGGCCGCCGACAAGCACGTCATGAGGTGTCACCCATGTCAAATCTACTGCGCGATCGGCTAGCCGCCGTCTTCGACGACACGCCGATCATCGATACGCACGAGCACCTGCGGACGGACGGAGATCACGCCTTCAACCACATGGGGTTGGAGACGGTTTTACGGGGATACTTCGGATGGGTCGTGCCGGGAGCGGCGAATGAAGAAGGCTTGTCACCGGAGGCATGGTGGACGCGGCTTCGCCCCGCGCTGGACCGGCGTCGCAATCTGGCGTTTTATCGATTCCTGCTACCCGCCTTTCGTGATCTCCACGGCCTGCAAGACGATGAGCTGACGGACGAGAACTGGGAGACACTCGATCAGCGCATCCGAGATGCCTACCAAGATCCGAGCTGGTTCCGGCATGTCCTGCAGGAACGTGCCCACATTCAGACCATCCTGCACGATCCCTATTGGAAGGTGGGCGACGGCCGGCCTGAACAACCGTTCTATCGTGTGGCGTTGCGCATCAACTCCTTGTTGTACGGCTACAACCGGGACGCCCGCGATCATAACGGGAACACGCCATATACGGTCGCCGAGCGGCTAGGATTGGAAGTCGACACCTTCGACGATTATCTGGCGCTGTGCGAGGCATTCGTCCGCCACGGGCTGGAACAGGGCGCGGTCTGCCTGAAAGGCGCCATCGCCTACGATCGGAGCCTGGATTTTCAGCCCACTCCCAAAGACGTGGCGGCGCGAGCTTTCGGCCATCCCAGCGAGGACCTGACACCAGGTGAGGTCAAGGCATTCCAAGACTACATCGTGTTCTTCCTGGCAGAACAGGCGCGAGCACACAACGTCCCGTTCCAGATTCATACAGGGCTCGCGAGGCTCGATGGCTCGCGAGCGATGTTCCTCATCCCGCTGATTCAGGCCTTTCCCGATGTACGTTTCGTGCTCATGCACGGCAACTACCCGTGGATTCACGATCTGGCAGGCCTTGTCCTGAGCTTCCCGAACGTGTACCTGGACCTGGTTTGGCTCCCCATCCTCTCGCCCACAGCGGCTCGTCGGGCGCTGCATGAGTACCTGGAGGTGGCGCCAGCCGATCGCATCACCTGGGGAGGCGACTGCTGGACGGCAGAGGAGACTTACGGCGCCCTCATCTACATGCGCGATCTGCTGCTCGACGTGCTGACGGAGAAGGTTCAATCCGGGTACTTCGGCGAGGCCCTGGCCAGGGACCTGATCCGCCGCATCTTGCACGAGACACCAAAAGAGTTGTATGCCCTGTAAGCACAGGACTGAGGCTCCATCATAGGAGCCAACCGATCATCTCGGCTCCGAGCCGTTAAGACGAGTGAGGAAATGACCGATAAAGTGCGTGTGGGAATCATTGGTTGTGGGGTGGGGCGATTTCATGCCCGCGGCTATGCCCAGTTGCCTGACGCGGAGATCGTGGCACTGGCCGACGTGAACCCGGAGCGGTTTCATCGCATCACGGACGAGATCCCGGTCCCCAACCTGTATACATCCTATGAGGAATTGCTGAAACGGGACGACATCGACGCTGTGAGCATCGCTCTGCCCAATTTCTTGCACGCGCCGGCGACCCTGGCCGCGCTGGAGGCGGGCAAACATGTACTCGTTGAGAAGCCGCTGGCCATGACCGTCGAGGAGGGCGAGGAAATGGTGGAGGCAGCCCGTCGCGCTGGGCGTAAGTTGATGATCGCCTTTAACTACCGCTTTCGCGGGGACAGTCAGACCATCAAACGGCAACTGGATGCCGGGCTGTTGGGTGACATCTACTTCACTCGGGCGGGATGGCTGCGCCAAAGCGGCATCCCCGGCCTGGGCAGCTGGTTCACGGACAAGAGCCGCTCCGGAGGGGGACCGCTCATCGATCTGGGCGTGCACGTGCTGGATCTCTCCATGTGGCTGATGGGATCACCGGAGCCTGTGGCCGCCAGCGGCGCCACTTACGCCAAGTTCGGGCCGCGCGGCCGCGGCGGCTGGGGACATACTCGCTTCGAAGTAGGACCCGGCGGCTTCACCGTTGAGGACATGGCCACCGGCTACATACGTTTCGCCAATGGCGCCACGCTATCCCTGGAAGTCAGTTGGGCCAGTTTCACCAGCCATCCCGATGCTTACTACATTCACTTGTTCGGCACGGAGGGCGGTGCTGAGCTGAACGTGGTGCAGTACGGCTTTGACGATAACGTCCGCCTCTTCGGGGAGGAAGCCGGGACGTACATGGAAAAGCACCCCAACTACTTCAAAGGAGGCGGCCACGACGCCCTTGTAGCTGAGTTCGTGCGCTGCATCCTGGAAGACGAGGAACCCTCTCCCAATGGGGAGGATGGCTTGCGCGTGTTACGCGTCATCGACGCCCTCTATCGTTCAGCCGAGGCAGGACACGAGGTCACCATTCAGCCATCGCGATAAAAACCGCCGCGGGGATGCAAAACGCTTGGGGATTTGAAACTTGGATGATATGCACCAGGCGATCACGCTGGAGGCGCTGGACTTCCTCCTGAGCGAACGCGGCGCGGCCATCCTATCGGCGCTCAAGCCCGACGATCTGCGCGATCAGGCGCTGCTGAGCGCTCTCACCCGGCTGCGCCGCACCTGCTCCCCTCAGGAGGCCGCCGCGGCCGTGACACTGGCCCGGCTACGCCTGCGGGCGGAACGCAAGTTCACCCGCGCTGCCAAGATGTTTTTCACAGATGAGGCGCTCCAACAGGCGTCGGGCGAGGCGATCAGCCGGTACCGCGCCCGGCGATACGCTGCCTTCGATCGTATTGCCGACCTGGGCTGTGGCGTCGGCGGGGATACGATCGGGCTGGCCGCCGCTGGCCATGAGGTGATCGCGGTGGATCGCGATCTACTGCGCTCCCGCCTGGCCCGGGCCAACGCTCGCGTCCTGGGCCTGGACGACCGGGTACGCGTCGTCTGCGCGGACCTGCGCCAGCAGCCGTGGGGCACATCCGCCGCGTTCGTCGATCCCTCACGTCGCGTGGGCGGGCGGCGCGTCTTCTCGATCTACGAGATGGAACCGTCCCTACCAGACATCCTCACCCTGCGCGACCGGATGCCACATATGGGCGTGAAGGTCCACCCGGGCGTGGATGATCTGGGACTTCCCTCTGGCTGCGAGGTAGAGTTCATCTCCGAAGGTGGAACCTGCAAGGAGGCGGTGCTCTGGTTCGGGGACCTGTCCACCGGGGTACCACGGCGAGCCACTCTCCTCCCAGGCGGACACACGCTGGCCTGGGAACCGGTGGAGCCCGTGCCGGTGGGTCCACCGGGCGCCTATCTCTACGAGCCGGACCCGGCCATCATCCGGGCCCATGTAGTCGAGCACCTGGCCTGGCAGATCGGCGCCCACAAGCTGGATGAGGAGATCGCCTACCTGACGGGGGATCGGGCCGTGCAAACACCCTTTGCCCGCTGCTATCCCGTCTGGGAGGCACTCCCCTTTAATCTCAAGGAGCTGAACCGGCGACTGCGAACGCTGGGCGTCGGTAGTGTGATCGTAAAGAAGCGCGGCTCGGCGGTGGACCCGGAGGCGTTCCGCCGTCGACTAAAGACAGTCCCGGGGGGGCGAACAGCGGTGGTCGTCCTGACACGAGCGGCAGGGCGGCCCATTATGTTGATCTGCGGAGAGGCGCTGTGAACGAGCACGACACGGTAAGGGATCTGGCGGAAGCGATTGGGCGACTATTGCGAGCGCAGGGCAGACGGGTGGCCCTGGCTGAATCGTGCACGGGGGGCCTTGTCGGGCACCTCATCACGAATGTACCGGGGAGCTCCGACTACTTCTGGGGCAGCGCTGTGACCTATGCGAACGAGGCGAAGGAACGCGTGCTAGGCGTGCGGCACGAGACACTGATGGAATATGGGGCCGTAAGCCCGGAGACAGCCAGGGAGATGGCCCAGGGCGCGCGTCGGCTCTCCGGCGCGGACGTGGCCGTATCCGCGACGGGGATCGCGGGGCCGAGCGGCGGTAGCCCAGGCAAGCCGATAGGGCTGGTCTACCTGCACCTCTCGGCACCGGACGCGGAGTGGGGAGAACGACACGTGTGGTCATCCGATCGAGAGGGGAACAAATTGGCCTCGGCGGAGGCCGCGCTGCGTCTGCTCCTGCGCTATCTGGAACGCACAACCCAGTAGGGGCAGGTCTGAGACCTGCCCCATAGGCATCAATTTAAGAGGGCTACCTTTGAGGATATACTGGAAGGAGACAAAAATCTCTAGGATTCAAGGGTAGCCCTATGCAGAGGATAGAGCAGATTGAACAGAACATCAAGAGCGTTCTGTTGGATGATAGGGCTTTTCAAAGATCTAATAAATGCCCTTCCTTGCTTCTCAAATCGACCTTGCCCTGCCCTGAGGGACGCCTATCTGGAGGGGAGGAGACCGTTCATGGGCGGAGAGAAGGGCCTTTCGAAGGGGCTAGCGCCCCTCCGAGCCGTCCCACCT
>JAGHDS010000252.1 GCA_021159845.1 Anaerolineae bacterium | reverse complement strand
GTTGAACACTGCAACAGGCGGGAGGTATCCCAGAGCAACACCGGCCCCACCTCCAGCCAGTGCAGCCACCCCGGCATCATCGGTATTCGTGGCACGCGAGCACCAGATCACTCTCCTGGAAAGGCATCTGGAACAGGCCCTGGCAGGTCACGGCCATGTCGTCTTCGTGACCGGCGGCGCCGGCTGGGGCAAAACCACACTCCTACGCGCCTTTGCACGCCACATTCAAACGAAAGACCTCCCCCCAGCCGATACCCCGATCGTAGCGGGTGGGGGTTGCACGGACTACCTCGGCATCGATGATCCTTACCTGCCCTTCCGAGAGATTCTGGCCTCACTGACGGGCGACGTAGAAATGGCTCGCGCTATCGGCCTGAGCACCGAGGCGCAAGCCTACCGGCTATGGAGAATGCTTCCCCTAAGCCTCCAAGCACTGATTGGGTACGGCCCAGAGCTTGTGGATACCTTCATCCCCAGCACCACGCTGCTGGCGCACGCGAGGGCTTACGCGGCCTCGCCGGAGACCGGGGAGCTCGAGCCCGAGATGCTGGGCAGGCTGAGATCTCTTACAGAGCAGGGATTCGGGCGCGAGGAAGCCGAAGGGCCAGCAGGGGGCCTATCGGCGCCTGGATCGGGTGAGGCGGGCCAGGCCGCCTTATTCTACCAGTACACCAGATTGTTACAGGCATTGGCGCGTCGAGTACCACTGCTTCTGATGTTGGACGACCTTCAATGGGCCGATCTGGGCTCCATCAGCCTGCTATTCCACCTTGGGCGGCGATTGGAGGGAAGCCGCATCCTGATCGTAGGCGCGTATCGGCCGGAGGAAGTCGCCATCGGTCGCGAAGGTAACCGGCACCCTCTGGCAGCGGTCGTCAATGAGTTCCGACGCGCTTTTGGGGACATCATCATCGAGTTGGGCACTGGCGAGGACCGGGAGTTTGTGGAGGCATTTCTAGATGCCGAGCCGAACCGGCTCGGTTCGACATTTCGCGACACCCTCCACAGGCTGACCGGTGGGCATCCGCTGTTCACCGTGGAGTTGGTGCGCGGTATGCAGGAGCGCGGGGATATCGTTCGTGATGGGACGGGGCGGTGGGTCGCGCGACCTGGGTTGGCATGGGAATCGCTTCCAGCCCGAGTGGAAGCGGCCATCGCCGAACGGATCGCACGGCTGCCAGAGACACTTCAGAGACTGTTGACTGTGAGCAGCGTAGAGGGGGAAACGTTTACCGCCGAGGTGCTGGCCCACGTCCTGGGAATGGATGTGCGTGAGGCTGTGCGATACCTGAGCGACGAACCGGAAAAGCGTCACCAACTGGTCGTCGCGTGGGGCACACGGCGTCTGGGCGCTCGGACCCTCTCCGGTTATCAATTCCGGCATTTCCTGATCCAAAGATATTTGTACCGTCGCCTGGATGGTGTAGAGAGGGCACATCTCCATGAGCGCGTAGGCAATGCCCTCGAGGCACTGTACGGCGATCGGGCCGGGGAGATCGCCGCACAACTGGCCAGACATTTCGTGGAGGCTGGCCTGGCGGAGAAAGCCTGCCAATACCTGTTCCTGGCGGGGAACCAGGCGTGCCGCCTGCACGCCTACCAGGAGGCGTCGAGCTATTTCCAGCGCGCTCTTGCGCTTGCACGTGATTTGGATTGCCACAGCGCGATCCTGGCCCGCCGCGCCCGGATGCTCCTTGGATTATACAAAGGCGCCGAGGCCGCCCGCGACTATGAGGAGCTCCTCGCAGACGCTAAGGCGAGGGGAGACCGCAGGAGAGAGATGGAATCCCTCCTGGGATTGGCTCGAGCCCACCTCATCCTGGCCTATGACCAACCCGAGCATATCCCGGCAGCCTTTGATCTCTTCCGACGGGCGCATACTCTCGCGAGCGATCGGAGCGATAAGGCGGCCCTCGCGCAGGCGCTCGTCCTGTGGTCCGATCTGTACTCGATCTGGCCTGAACCCGAGAACGAGGTGATTCCACGCCTTGAGCAGGCACTGAAGCTTAGTAAAGAGATCGGAAATGAGGACTTGATCGTGGACAGCACAGTAGCCCTGGCGAGGTTCCTGGATTTCCCCCAGGCAGCGGAGACGTTGGAGACATTAAGGGAGAAACTGGAGGAGCGCGGGGATCTCATCCGGCTCCAGCCAGTCTATTTCTGGCTCATCAGCACATATTCCTATCTGGGCGATTTTAAAAGCTGCATCGCCTATTGCAATGCGGCCATCCGGCTATCCGATCAACTCGGGGTGCTTCCGATTCAATACCCAACGTTTAAGGCGATGGCGTTGATGGACCTTGGACGCTACGATGAGGCGTGGAAGGCATTGCAGGAAGAAGTGGCGGACAAGGTGCATCGATTGGCGAGGACATTCAAGAGGCTGGGAGAGGGCACGTATTACCTTCATCTGGCGGCTTACGACCGGGCGATCGAGCTGTTACGACAAGCTGAGAGGGGGGCACAGGATCTGCATCGACCCTGGTTGCGGAATTGGGTGTTGAAGCACCTCGTCCGGGCACTGCTAGCGGCGGGCCGTCTGAGTGAGGCCAGCGATGTCTCACGGGGGATCGGGGGGAATGCCCGGTTGGCGCCGCGGGACATTCCCGCCCGGCTGGCTCTGGCGCGAGGGCGGCCGCTGGAGGCGTTGGCCGAGCTGGAGGCCTATTGCGCAGACGCTCGGAAGCACAAAATGCGGGACAGCCTGGCTTGGGGATTGATGCTAAGAGCACGGGCACACGCAAAGCTAAGGCAACCGGACGAAGCGCTAGTCTGTGCAGATGAAGCCCTGGCCATCGCTGAGGAGATGGGATACCGCCCCTTGTTATGGCGTGTCTATGCCGTCAGGGCACAGGCACTTACCCAGAAGGGTGAGAGTGCAGCGGCGATGCGAGCGACACAGGTCGCCGCTCGGGTGATTCGTCAGCTCACCGACACGATCCCCCAACAGGACTTGAGGTGTGGGTTTCTATCCTCGCCGGAGGTATCCCGAGTCCTCACCGGCGGGTATGATGAGGCGTGAACTGCAATCAGTTGTAAAGCGATCTCTCGAGTTATATGTCGTTCGGGCTGGCCTGAGCAGCCTATCGAGAGGCTGCCCGTACAGGAAAGTTCACGGGAGAGTGAGCTATGGGGGATATGCTGCGACCGGGGACGGCGGAGGAAGCAGGTATGTCGCCCGCGCGGATGGCACGTATAAAGGAGCTGGCCGCGCGGTGGGTTGAGGAGGGGTTAGCCCAGGCTTTGGTTGTGTTGGCCGCCCGCCGAGGGATCGTTGTCCTGCATGAGGCATTCGGTCGGTTGCGGCCGGGGCCGGGCTCACCATCCGTGAGGCGAGATACCATCTTCCCCCTGGCCTCGCTAACCAAGCCAATTACGGCCACAGTGGTGATGATGCTGGTCGAGGATGGCATTTTGGGGCTCAACCATCCGGTGCAGGAGTACATCCCCGAGTTCATTGGTGAGGGCAAAGAGATGGTCTTGGTCCACCATCTGTTGACGCATACCTCAGGGATACGTGAGATGGACGTGGTCACCCACGTGGAGAGGAAGAGGAGGGCAGGCGCTGGGCCAGTGCCAGATGAGGTGGGACACCCCGAGCTTGACGAGTACCTAGCCTACGGACACGATGTGCCACTCTGGAAACCGCCCGGCACGGAGATGTCGTATGCCCGCTATAACTACGAGCT
>JAGHDS010000387.1 GCA_021159845.1 Anaerolineae bacterium | reverse complement strand
GTACAGTGACGAGCAGTTGAGGCCGATGAGCTCGCTCTGGCGACGAACGCTGAGGTCGGGATGATCCCATTCAATCATAGTGCGTTTCGTCCCCACAGTACCGGGCAAATTTTTTCAGCCACTCCACCTCCATCTTCAGCCGCCCAATCTGCTCATAGAGCTCGGTCTGCAGTGCTTCCTGTCCTCTCTGCTGCTTGGCCCTCCGGCTGGCGAAAAGAGAGGCCCCCTCCCGGAGCAGCTCCTGTTTCCACTGACTGATCTGGTTGGGATGGACGCTGAACTCGCTGGACAGCTCACTGATCGTTTTCTGGCTCTTGGCCGCCTCCAGGGCCACCTGGAACTTGAACTCGGCGCTGTATCGCCGTCTCTCGGACATGTTATTATCCCCCCACGTATTGAACCTTGCAATCCCATTCTAGAGAGGGATACCGGTGGCAACTCATCTTCCCGTATCCCTCATCTTCACACCTTATTTTGGGCGTTTCGTGGTCCAAAGAATGGGGCCCACCCCAGGATTCCACAAGCTTTTTAGAGCGCAGGTTGGCTACAAGTCTTGAATCATATATCTCGCCTTGATCTTGATGAGGAGAAACCATGAACCGACCCAACATCCTATTGATCATGACGGATCAACACGCCCTGCATGCGATCTCATGTTACGGGGCGTCGATCTGCAAGACGCCGCATATCGACGCTCTCGCTCGAGACGGCATCCGCTTCACCCGGGCGTACACACCCTGTGCGCTCTGCACACCCGCGCGGGCAAGCTTGCTCACAGGGCTCTATCCACACAACCATGGCGCGTTGTATAATACAGGATGCCACCTGCCCTTCGATGAGGAGCAGATCGGGGCCGGGCTGGAGATGTATCCCCAACGGCTCAAGGAGGCAGGATACAACCTGGGCTATGTGGGCAAATGGCACGCGGGGATCGCCCGTACGGCCAACGATGTCGGGTTCGAAGGGTTCGGCCCCAGGGACTATGGCAACGTCTGGGCATCGCAAGAGTACCAGGAGTATCTGCGCAACCGGAACCTGAGCATGCCCGAGCGCGTGATCGAGTTCTACGCCGAGGGTGAGCCGAAATATGCCAAAGGCGACTCGAGCGGCTACCTGAAAGGGTCGAGCGGGGCAACCCCTTCCAGTTTCATCGCTGACACGACCATCGATCTCATCGACAAATTCAGCGCCGAGTCCCGACCCTTCTTCGTCGTCTGCAGCTTTTGGGGACCGCATGCGCCCTATCTACCCGCAGAGGATTTCAAGGACCTGTACAATCCTGCTCAGATCCCCCCGTGGGAGAGCTTCGAGGACGACCTTTCGGGCAAACCGCTGTATCACAAGAAGTACCAGGCCTGTATCTTCCCCGCCGCTGCCCATGCCGACTGGTCTGTCTGGTCCCAGGTCGTCGCTCGCTACTACGCCTTCGCCTCCATGATCGACGCGCAGATCGGGCGCATCATCTCCCGGCTCAAGGAGATGGGGCTTTACGACGATATGATGATCATCTTCACCGCCGATCATGGGGAAACGATAGGCATCCACGGTGGCATGTTCGACAAGGGGGCGATGGCCTACGAAGAGGTGTATCACATCCCCCTGATCGTGAAGATGCCGGGGAATATAGAAGCCGGCACCACTCGGTCGCAACTGGTGAGCCTGTTCGACCTCACACCCACCCTCTGTGAGGCGGCCGGCACGGAGATGGCGCAAACGGATAGCCAGAGCCTGATGCCGATACTAAGGGACGCCAGCCATGCCGGGCGTGAGCATTTCGTCGCTCAGTTTCACGGACATCGTTTTCCGGTGGCCCAGCGCATTATCTGGTGGGATCGCTACAAGTACGTGCTGAACTTCGCCGACACCGACGAGCTCTATGACCTCGAGTCCGACCCGGCGGAGATGAGGAACCTGATCGGGGAGGATTCACTGGCTGAGGTGAGGGCAGAGTTGCGCCAACGGATGCTCAGTGATATGCTGGAGTTCGGGGACACGCTGGGCCCGCAGTTCCGATACATCCTCACCCGCCCGTATCAACCCTGAACGCTCAGGTGACCGGCGCTTGCAGAAGTGCCGGTCACCTGTAACGGCTCAAAAGGTGCGACGCACTTCGATGGCACAAATGATTGGACTGTTACGGTCACCTAATAAGTGCAGGAGACAATCATGTCCGAATACGAAACGCTCAAGGAACGATTGGCTCGTGGCTGGAATACCTGGAACACCCGTAGTGTCCTTTCTCACGTCCTCCTGCCTGAAGGGTTCGCCCTGAATCTGGGCCTCAAGGAGTATAGACAGGGCAGTTATTTGAAAGAAGCTCTGGTGGGACGGCTGGAAGAGGACGCCGAGCAGATCCACCCCGGCCCCCATGCCTACGATGGCAGTTACACTGAGCTGAGGCTCCGCTGGAAGGGCATAGAGGTCGTCGTTCAGAGCGCTACCGAGGGCGACGACCTTGTCCTGCTGGTGACGCCGTTGGCAAACCAAAAACGTCCCGCCGCCTTGATCGTGGAGTCCGGCATCCTCTGGAATCGATCGGGATACGTCGCGCAAGAGGACGGGGTGCTCGTCGGCCACCTGCTTGGCCGGACGATCCATGCCTATGGGACAAAGGAAAGCGTGTTCGAGCCCTACGTCGCCGCCCAAACGCCTTACCTGGCCATGCCCCTGGATTCTCCCGTTGGCGTATCCACGGGCAAGAGGCGCACGACCCAGGAGATCCAGGCGATCATCCACCGACGCAAGACGGAGCATACAACACGGATCGATCGCTTCGGTGATCTCGCCGATGTCTACGCGGCCATGCAGACCTGCCTGGCATGGGACACCATTTACGAGCCGTCCCATGATCGCGTGGTAACCCCGGTTAGCCGGCTTTGGAACATCCACTGGGGTGGGTACGTGCTCTTCTGCTGGGACACCTACTTCGCCGCCTACATGACCGCGCTCGATAACAAGGAACTGGCCTACGCCAACGCGATCGAGATCACCCGCGAGAAAACGGAGCGCGGGTTCGTCCCGAACTTCGGCACGGTGAATAACGTCAAGAGCCGTGATCGTTCCCAGCCGCCGGTGGGCTCTCTCGTCGTTCGCGAGTTATACCGCCGGTTCGGCGATCGCTGGCTGCTGGAGGAGGTCTTCGATGACCTGCTGGAGTGGAACCGGTGGTGGGCAGCCCACCGCAATCACCAGGGCCTGCTCTGTTGGGGCTCCGATCCCTACGAGCCGCTGGTTGATGCTTATTTCGAGCTGC
>JAGHDS010000514.1 GCA_021159845.1 Anaerolineae bacterium | reverse complement strand
CTTTTTCATAGCGGATAGACATTCTAGCACCGGATCGTTAGCCTCGTCCAGTTGTTGGCGCAAATGCTCGGTCTCTTTGCCAAAGGCATCATCCGCGGCGGCCAGGGTCAGCACCACCACTACATTTGCGCGGCTGGCTGCGAATTCCAGCAGCGACATGAGGAAGGCCACGGTTTGCTCGGCTAGGTCGGATTTGCCAGTGACAGTGGGCACGCTCTGAGCAGCCCGCATGTGGCGCGCGATCTCGTCGATCATGATCAGGGTGGGCTGCTCGCCGACGAGTTCCTCGAAGAGACCGGTGCCCGGGGCCGAGCGATTGATGTCGCTCTGTTTGGCCAGCATATAACCGGCGCGACCGCCCAACTGGTACGCCAGTTCGCCCCACAGGGTGAAGGTGCGCGTGCCGTCGGCGTGGGACAATCCTCCGCTGGGGTCCAGGTCCGACCCGACAACGCCGGCCACCTTGATCGCGTCGGGTCGCGGGATCATCTCGACAGGTAGAATGTGAGCCACCTTGTCCGGCGGAGTACGACCGCTGGCAACGTGGTAGAGGGCGATCAGATTGTGCGTCTTGCCGCCGCCGAAGGCGGTTTCCAGGCGCAGGATAGGATTGCTATCGGCTCGAACCCCGGTCAGGCGTCCCAAGGCCTCCGTCAACAGGGTACGTAACCCATGGGTAGGGTAGGTGTTCTCAAAGAACTTTACCGGGTCCTGGTACACAGGCTCGGCCTTGCCTTCGATCACATCCCGCAGTCGGGCGGAGAAAATTTCTTCCTTCAGCTCACCGTACAATACATCCGGTCGCGGTTGGCAAAGATCGAATATTGTCCACATAAATGCCCCCACTGTGACTATCCGCACGCGAGGAAAAGGGATCAAAAACGCGTCTGTCAGAATAACTTTACCACCCCCTGGCTCATTATAGCATAGTACTACTATCTCCTAATCGCTCGTAGAAAGCCAGTGGTTGGAGCTCCTTGAAGTCGCCCTGCCGTACCAGATGCCTTCTGATGTCCAGACAAAGATGGCACTTTGAGACATACCCCTCTTCCCTTTCCTCGTAACCAAATTGCTTCCCCAGGTCATAGAGCGCCTTCAAGTCGGTCAGAAGCGCTTTGAGCACGGGGCGTTCGTCCAGGTTGATGCCATCCCGACAGAGGACGTCCAATTCCCGAGCATCCCCCAACGATAACCCGGCACAGTAACCGGGGATGAAATTGCCATAGTTATCCACATGGATATGCCACTCCCTGATCAGCTCTTGCCGACAGGAGCTTCCAAAGAAGTACGTCGCCGGGTAGTGCCGAAACAAATCGGGGAGCATGTAGGACACGCGCCCGCCAGGCAGCAGCTCCATGTACCGCAAACCACGGCCGGACGTATGCAGATACTCATCAAACGGTAAGGTCCCCCTGATCCCCATCGAGCGGAATTCCTCGTAGAAAACGCCCTGATAAACGATCACGTTGTGAGCGGGGAATATCTCCCGAGCGATCCTGACCGCCCGCTCTGTCCGCTCGAAGGGCACATATTCCAGCGTGAACGGGTTCGCGCTGATGAGGATGCCATGAAGCCCAGCTTCCCTGAGAGCGAGCAACCTCTCCCTGGTGGTTCTATCATTAATGCACCAGGCCGCGCTGGTCTCCACGAAGCGGGAAGGCATATCCAGCTCACTGGCAATCTGCACGAGCTGCAGCAACAGGTTGAAGTTCAGGAACGGTTCGCCACCAGTGAAGTGAATCCCATCGTTGACGCCGATGCGATCTGGGAATGGATACTTGCCGCGCATCTTCTCCGCCAACTGCGAGAGGATGCGTTCGGCGTCTTCAAGCGAGAGGAAGTCGGCCTTCCACTCAGGCGAACAGGCGTACAGACAATGCTTACAGGCGCTGGTGCATTTGTACGTCAAGAGAATCCCTGCCGAGTACGGTTCGGGAATGCGCAATTTTTCCATCCGTCCTCCTATAGGTCTCACCGCGAGGAGAGCGGAGAACGCCAAAGAACTCTTCAAGAACCTTGGCGCTCTTTGCGTCCTTTGCGGTTCTTTCCCCTATACCTCCGGCAAGTGCACCTCGCTATGCCCATACCGACGCATGATCTCCACCAGCCGATCCAGCGGCAGGGCGTGGCGCACATGCCCGTCGCGGCCGCGCATCGTCTCCGCCATACACAGCGCGTTCAGGATGGCCTCCTCGGTGGCCTCTATCGCGGCCTGAAACAGCCCCTCGGTGGCGGGGCCGAAGTCGGGTAGAATCTCCAGCCGCAGCGTGGGCGTCGAGGGACGCAGGGGAACTCGCTCCGCCGTGGAGAAGGAGATGACGAAATCGCCGCTGCTGGCCCCGTGCGTGGATCCCGTGCGGGCCAGCCCGGCGCCGCATCGCACCGCCAGCCGCCGCAATTGCCGGGCGATTAGCGGCGCGTCCGTCGCCAGCACGATCACGATGGAATTGCCCACCGGTGGCTCCGGGAGCGGATGCCAGTCCGCCAGCTCTCGCCCCACCGGCACGCCATCCACCCGAAGCTGAGGCCGGCGCCCGAAGTTGCTTTGCACCAAGACACCAACGGTGTATCCGCCTAGTGATTCCGGTAGCACTCGGGACGCCGTGCCGATTCCGCCTTTGAGCTCGAAACAGGACATGCCTGTCCCGCCGCCGACATTTCCCTCGGCTACAGGCCCCGCCGTAGCGTTCTCGATGGCCTGGAACACATGCTCGGGCCGCACATGGCGGCCGCGGATGTCGTTCAACCAACTGTCGTTACATTCCGCCACCACTGGGCTGACGCCACCTCTTCGCACGCCGATGTCCGGATCGCGCTGTTCCATCCACTGCATCACGGCATCCTCGACCATTGGCACGCTGAAGGTGTTAGTAAGCAGGATAGGCCCCTCAATCACGCCCAACTCCGCCACCTGGTCCACGTTGGTCACCTCGCCATAGCCGTTGATGCAGTAGGTGATGCCGTGGACCAGCTCGTGCACGATATCGCCGTCATGGGGGATGATGGCGGTGACACCGGTGCGGACGGGGCCGCGGCCAGGCTGCAGCGGGCCAGCCTCCCCTTCGATCAACGTCACGTGGCCCACCCGGACGCCTGGCACATCCGTAATGGCGTTCCACCGACCAGGGGGCAGTGTCCCAATAACAATACCTAATTCTCGAGCACGAAGACGTCGATGAGTCATTGTTCAACTTTCCTCACTTTTACAGCGGTACCCCAACGGTGAGCAGTTACACTTTTTGCATTTTTCGTGCTATAATGGCAGCGCTTCTAACAGATTCTGATGCATGATCATGGAGCCCCGCGCACTCTTGAAGGGAGCAAGGACGTCAGTCATTTCATGTGGACATCAGAATGCCGCGATCATCCCGCGTGCCCTCATCGCAAGGAGAGCAAACGATGACGCAAAGTGAAGATCGCGATCGTATCACAACGCGAATGCGATGGACCGCGCGAGCCTGGAGCATTCCGATCATTGCTTACGTACTACTTATGCTCATCGGCTATGCATGGGACTGGGTAACTCTTGGCACCCCAGACCCGTACGCGGTGAAAGGCTATCCGCCGATAGAGGCCCTTCCTCCAATTCTTATGTTTCTGAGCGTTTTAGGACTGGGCGTTGCCTGGCGTTGGGAGTTGGCGGGCGGGATGGTTACCGTCGCTTTTCTGCTGGCGACGATCTTGTTACTCATCATCCGCACCCCAATCACCCGCAATTTTCCCTATTCTGCGATCCCTTACGTTCTCTCAGCGATCATCGCCATCCCTGGCGTGCTATTCCTGATATGTGGATGGCGAGCCAAGAAGGGGATTTCCCCAGCCTAGGTACTGTGCGCTGCCAGGAAAGCCTCTACCTCGTTGGCCGTTGGTAGAGAAGGCTGCGCGCCCAGCCGGGTGACGGAGAGCGCCGCCACCGCGTGAGCGTACCGGACGGCCGCGTCTAACGAATCCCCGCGAGCCAGTGCCACGGCCAATGCACCGTTGAACGCGTCTCCCGCGGCCGTCGCGTCCACGGCCTCCACGCGGAACCCAGGCACCCGCCGCATTTGATCGGGGCCGGTTGCGACCAATGCCCCAGCCTCCCCAAGCGTCACGATCACCGTGCCGACGCCCTTGCGCAACAACGCGAGCGCGGCATCCTCCGGCTTCTCATAGCCGGTCAAAGCCGCCGCCTCCGTCTCATTCGGAGTCAGAATATCCGCGTAGGACCAAAGCTCATCGG
>JAGHDS010000344.1 GCA_021159845.1 Anaerolineae bacterium | reverse complement strand
GTCGCAACCCCAATTCCTCTGCCGCCTGATGGCTGACCCCGCCTATCACATCTGTCGAATCGTGAATTTCCGGGAGCATGTGGACATCCAAGCCGATCGCATCCAGGATCTCATCGGACCATGTCCCTCGCCTCAGATCGTACAAATTCATCCCAGAGGCATCGGAGCGATCTGTGACGAACCGCCCGGTCAGGCGGCTGACGATGTAGTCCTTGACGTGCAGAAACTTGTACGTCCGGGCGAAAATGTCCGGTTCGTGATCCCGCAGCCACAGGATCTTGGGCCCGGAATAGGTGGCACTGATGCGATGGCCGGTGATCCGATACACCCGTGCCATCCCGAGTTTCTCTTCCAGGAGGCGCGCCTGCGCCACAGCCCGCTGATCGGCCCAGATAATGCAGCGGCGCAGCGGGCGCCCTTGCTCGTCTACCGGCAGGCATCCCTGCATCTGGCCGCTGAAGGAGATGGCGGCCACATCTCCCGGCGATACACGGGCCTCAGCGAACAGCCGATGCGTGCAGATCTGCACTGCTTCCCACCAGTCGGCTGCATCCTGCTCCGCCCATCCGACGCGGGGATAGAAAGTGTCATACCCATAAAAGGTACGTGCCACCACCTCGCCGTCAGAGCTGTAGAGGGTGGCCTTGTTGCCGGTGGTTCCCAAATCGTGGGCGAGAATATATGTTGCAGACGACATAGCTCATACCCCCTCAGATCGTTCTGCCAAGCCATGCATCGCGCAACGCCGTCAGCCGCTCCATCGGGATATGCCACAGATCCCACGAGAGCACGAGGCCATCCGGCCGCGCCCGTTGGCTCGCCTCTACCTCGGAAGCGAGTGTGGATGCGTCCATATCGTTTATGCCCGGTATCTCGACCAGCGCCAGCCCAATATAAAGCCTTTGCACGCCCATGTCCCGTCCGCGAGCTGCCTCAAGGTAAATGGTCTCGGGTGGAAGCCCCCACCTCGCCAGGATCGAGCGGTTTTGAGGAATGGGCAGCCCGCTGGTCTCGGCGAGCAGGCTCAGCGCGTCACGTTCGTCGATACCATAACGCTCGATCAGCCAGTCGGCCAGGCGGAGGAGCTCAAAGGGCAGGCCAGCGGGTCCCAGCGCGTGGGGGTAGGACATGATCTTCACCCACGCGCCGTTGGCCCCCAACGCGGTTAAATCCTGTCCCACCATGCGCGCCAGGCTTGGTGAGAATACGTCTAATCCCACTGTCAGCCCACGCGCCGAGATAAATTCCGCCACCATCTGGACGAAGCGGCCCACGCTTCGTTGTCGGAAGTCCAAGAGCAAGCGTAAAAAGTGTGCGCCCTCTCGCGAGGCGCTCAGCATCTCGCGAATCAGGCGACAGGCGCCGGCCGGGGTGGCCAGCATATCGCGGATTTGAATACGTGTGTGCCTCAGGTCCAATCCCTCCCGATGGGCAGCCTGGCGACAATGGGGACAGAAGCAGGTTAGGTCGCTGGCTGGGTCCACGCTTGGGGAGGGGAAGCGAATTCGGTCGAGGAAGATGCCGTGATAAACGCCGCGCCGAATAACGTGATCCAGACGATCTAAGGTCTCGTCTTTGACTTGTGGGTTGTTTGGGCAGAGGAAGGTGAACTCGGGTTTGTCCTGATAACCGCGTACGGGAAGGCTGTTTAACCCTATGACCTGCTGTGCCCGCGGAGGTCCGGTATCACCAAGCCCAGTCAAAAGCGGCTGCCAGCGGAACAGTTGAGCGCCATGCCGGGTAACCTCTTCAGCGCAGGCGACTTCTATCGCAGGCGGGATATCCCATCCCAGGATGACAAGGCTGATGGGCAGCCTGCTGAAAGCTTCACGCAGGCGAGAGCAAGCGCGCTCAGGCGTCACCTCAGAGGGAAGGAGCGGCTCAAGATATTGGACAGCGAAGGTAACCGGGTGATTATGCATCATGTATCTCGCGGGGCTGCCGATTACACAGCCTGCTGTGGGCTTGTCTCCATCAGGTTCGATGATAGCCTGTCCCATGCGAATGTCAAGCCGGAGGAGACCGCTCATAGCTTGTATCTAAGCACATGCGAACGCCCTGTGGCGCGGCGGCTAAGGGGCTTAAGTGTTGAGATGATTCAATCTCTTTGTGCACTGATGTGTATCATAGACAGGCACGTATAAATTATGCAAGATTCCGCATGGACCGGGGACATTGGCGGTTTCTTTTTTGTCGGCGATTCATGCAAGATTTTGCATGAATATTTCGGCATGTCGGATGTCCCCAGACCAAATCCATTCACAGGGGGATAGTTCATCTATGGCTGTAACGTGGTATCCGATCATCAACAAGGAGTTGTGCGCGGGCTGTGGAACATGTGTCGACTTTTGTCCTCATGGTGTCTATGAAATGGGAGATGATGGCTACCCGGTGGTCGTAGCCCCCGAGGAATGCGTAGAGTTCTGTCGGGGATGTGCCAAGATCTGTCCAAGCGGTGCAATCGCTTATTTCGGTGATGTGGAACAAGTACCAGCTTAAATCAGGAGGTCTTCGCAATGGGTAAGAAGGGGTTATTGCTGTGCGTTTGCCAGGGCACCTGTCCCTCATTCCAGGAGATGAACATCTTTGAGGTAGGAAACGCGATCCGGCGAGAGAGGCTGGTGGACTATGTAGCGATTCACCCTCAGCTATGCGCGCTGGATGGCGATGAGTTCTTGATCGCCCTGTTGGCGGGGGGCAGCACCGACGAGCTCTACATAGCAGGCTGCGACCCGCAGATGCAGGCGAAGATGTATCGTGATGCCTTTCAAGCGGCCGGCTTCGATGGCGGCAAGGCAAAGGGGGTGGACATCCGGAATATGAGCACTGAGCAGGCCGTAGAGGCGATCAAGGCATTGATCACCTCCGATGGGGCCTGAGGTGGGTGACATGGGTAGCGGGGAGAGTCAGTCTTCCCGCTACTTCTTCTCTCTATCCTGCTCGCGTGACTTAGACGGCTCCGGAGTTTCGGGGAGACCATGCCATACCCTGGAGAGAGTTGATGGCATGTTTTTGAGTTGTCTGTGTCAGAACGACCATGGGCCAGGGGCCAAGCGTCCTCCTCCTGGGCTTTCTACAGGTGACGTTTTGCGCATCGTCGGCGTTTGAGAAAACCTATCCGGTATTTAGGGGACAGAGACACATGAGTCAACAAAGAGGCTCGAGGGAGGCGAGGCAGTGAGTGAAACGCAGAAAGAGGTGCAATTGCTACCGAATTGCGCTCAAGAGGCCGAAAGGTTGGCCGTTATCCTGGCTTGTGATGGGGCGGCCAGCGTTGGACAGATTGGCCATCAGGTCGCCGTCGATTTGACGAACGCCTATGAGGAAGCCCGCATGTGTTGTATCACGGCCGTGGCGGCAGAATCTAAGCCGCACGTAAGAATCGCCCAGCGCGCGAAGAAGCTTATTGTCATTAATGGATGCGCGAACCGCTGTGCTAGCAAGGTACTGGAGAAGCTGGGGATCTCGTACGATTACGAAACTGTGATCTCCAAAGAGGGCGTCGAGAAAGTGCCAACCCTTGACTATGATGAAGCCGATGTAAAACGCATCGCTGCCAGAATCGCCGAGGAGGTATTGAAGTAGTGCCCCAGCGTGGGCGAATCTCCCCGCCGGCCGCGAAATATCCGGCGGGGAGATCACCAGCGCTGCCGGGACGCCATGAGGAGAAAATGGGATGGAAATCCAAAGGAACAGGACAGGGCTGCCGAAGGTGGGCCTGTCCTCTTGTAGGAGCTCTTGACATTGCACATTTGAGGAGGTAAGAGCGCATGTTGTTGAAGAAGATACTGGAGCATTTGAAATCTCACTTGCTGTGGTATGTTGCCGCGGCTATTGCAATAGGCTGGCCTCTAGGTTATGTGGGCAGATCGTTCATCAAGCAGCATCAGCCTACGCTGAAAACATTGATTACTGTGGTCGTCTTTTTGATGATCTATCCCATGATGATCAACATTCGCCTAGAGGCATTGGCGAAGGCTGTGCGTAACTT
Organism: Anaerolineae bacterium; assembly: GCA_021159845.1. GTDB lineage: Bacteria > Chloroflexota > Anaerolineae > DUEN01 > DUEN01 > JAGHDS01. The sequence continues at coordinate 5,744 of JAGHDS010000344.1, read as the reverse complement.
AAAAGGGCTGGGTTTGACCCTGGCTTACAACTTCGTCTGGGCACCGTTGTTCGGATTCGCCTTAAGTAAGCTTTTCCTGCATGACCCGGAGGTCGGTTTCGGCTTCTTGTTGGTGATGGTCGTGCCTTGTTCCAGTATGAGCATTGGCTATACTGGCTTGGCTGGGGGGAACCTGGAACTGGCGACGGTGGCTGTCGCTACCAGTTTCGTCACCGCGATTGCAGCTATTCCTTTTTGGCTGGGTACCCTGGGGGGGGCGTTCAATGTGCCCGTGCCCATGGGGATACTCATGAATGCTGTCCTGACCGTGCTTATTTTACCTATGGTACTGGGTTACATCACCCGACTGGTACTGATCCGCTGGCTGGGCGAGTCGGGATTCAAGCGATTGGCCCCCCTCTTCCCGAGCATCACCCTGGCAAGCATGTACCTGATTATTTTCCTGATCTTCTTCATGAAGGCGGCAGTGTTGGTTCAGAAGTGGCAGTTGATGGTGTGGCTGATCGTTCCCAACTTACTCTTTGTCGTGGTCACTCTGGCGGTAATCACTTGGACGGATAGGCGGTTAGGGCTGAGTTATGCGGATCACATGGGAATCGTCTTCGCCAGTACCGGTAAGAACAATGGCACCGCCATTGCTTTGGCTACAGCCGCTTTCTCGCCACTGGTGGCCGTGCCTGCAGCTACGTTACCCATATTCCAAATCATCTTTCTGGTAGGCTATATTAAACTAGAAGAATGGCTGCGGCAGTATTTTGGCGCGCATAAAGGAGTTTCGAGTTCAGTGGAGGCATCCTCAGCGTCGGCCGGGGGCGGATGAAGCCGTACGTTATGGTGATGGGGGAATGTCTCCGTGATGGTAGCGCCCCCTGCCAGGCTCTGCCTTAGCCCGGCGGGACGAGCGTATCGTCGTACTGAGGAGGTAGAATGATGTTTAAACGTATTCTGTTCGCCACCGATTTCTCCCCCCACGCGGAGGTAGCCAAGCAGGTGGCCATCCAATTGGCAAGGGGAGATAGTAAACGACTGTGGGCTTTGACGGTATTGGAGCCGGTCGAAGAACCTTTGACAGCGGCAATGGAGCCGCCAGAGGTGCCGGCCGAGGAGTGGGAGGCACTGGTCACAGAAGAGAGGCAGGAGCTGGGGCGCGAGAGGGCGGATCGACTAGCTCAAGACGTGGCTGAGATCGAATCGGCCGGAGTATCCGTTACGAAGCTGATACGCGAAGGAGACCCTGACAGGGAGATCATCGCCGCGGCGAAAGAGGTGGAAGCTGATCTGATCGTGATGGGATCCCACAGCCAGCGCAATATCTGGGATGTGGTTCTGGGGAGTACAGCGGCGAAGGTGGCGAAGTCAGCACCATGCCCGGTCCTGATTGTCTCTCACCGGCCACCTCATCCGAATGTGGGATCACAGCGGATCCTCTTCGCCGCAGACTTCTCTCCTTATGCAGAGGTTGCCCAGAAAGTGGCCGTGAGTCTGGCTAAAGAGCGCGGGCGGCAGCTATGGGTGCTTACCGTCATCGACTCAGGGGGATGGCTCCCACTGGCGCTGAGCTTTGAGGCCGCCGATCAGGCCGCCCTGAGCGTGAACGAAAAAGCGCGAGAGGAGGTAGAGGCCGCCGTTGACCACCGTCTGGATGCCATCGCAGCCGAGGTCCGCGCGCAAGGCATTCAGGTTGAGAAACTGATCCGGCATGGGCATCCTGCCAAGGAGATCCGTAAGGCAGCGGTTGATATCGACGCGGATATGATCGTACTGGGATCCCATGGCCGGCGCAGCATTTGGGACGTACTGATGGGGAACACGGCCGCGAACGTGGCCCAGCACGCCAGCTGTCCGGTGCTTATCGTCTCGCACCGGCTAACGAAGAACGGCTCGTAAGGGCCGACTCCAACCGACTGGCAGTCTCCCTCAATCATGTTGACCGGGAGGTGCAACGCACCTTTGAGAGATGAGGGACCTTGGAGGAGCAGATCCAGAGCCCATCTCGTTGGCTCAAACGCCTCACTTTATAGGTGCGTCGCACCTGCTTTGTCCACCAACACGAATAGGGGAGATTACCAGCTGACCGAACTCACCTGTAAATCCGGTTCCACTGGGGTTTGGAAGGGTGAGGCAAGGATAAAAGGCATCGCATTCTCGGACTAAAGCTCGGTGGGCCTGGAACCTATAGCAAGCGCTGCCACGCAGTCAACCGGGATTTACTGCGTGCATCGGCTAAACCATCACAAAACATCAACAGGGGGGGTGTGGAGATGCGCATTGCTTTCTCTTGTGACAACGATCGTGGGCTAGATGGGACAATGGCATATCACTTCGGACGTTGCCCATATTATGCTTTCGTGGATGTCGAGGACGGACAGGTGAAAGGCGTGGAAGTCGTGCCGAATCCCTACTATGGGCAACACGCGCCAGGGGTCGTGCCTGCGTTCATTAACAGCCGGGGAGCGAATGTGATGATCACCGGTGGGATGGGCGCGCGGGCGGTGGCCTTCTTCCAAGAGTATGGCGTTCAGGTAGTCACCGGCGCCAACGGCAGCGTGCGTCACGCACTGGAACAGTACCTGAAAGGGCAACTAAGTGGTGCTCAGCCATGTAGTGAGGGACGAGGGCGCGAGGCAGCTCCGGAGGTCGCATATACATCCGAGAAGGATGAGGTCGGTCGGCTTCGCGAGGAGATCAACGCGCTGCAAGATCAACTAGCCCAGGTGCTGGAGCGGCTTTCGCGGTTTGAGACGAATAGATGATGGTCCTTCGGGCTGCGGTGGTGATCCGACTGTAAGTCAGGCTCCGTTGAGTCGCGCCTTGCAGTCGGGTAGCCTCTGTCCCGACGGGGCGCTGTTCGCTAGCCTCTCTACGGCGGAAGCAGTGTTTGCTCAGGCCGCATAGTCATAGCATAATGCAGGTAGCGATCCGCATAGAGGTTATCAAACCATCGCGGGTGGAGGTCCCATGCTTCGCCGTAGCTTCCAATCGGGATGCCAGACACGGTCGGCGAACACCGTCGCTATATCCATCGCACTGCTGACTAGCAACTTACTCTTCAACATCCTTGCCAACGTCAGCTTCAAGCTTTCTGCGAGTACCGACACCTGGCGTAGCTTCATCGCCTGGCAGATATTGGGTAACTTGGCCGGCCTTATCACCGTGCTCACGCTAACGGGGCTTTTGCGGTTCATCCCTCTTCATGTGGCTTATCCCGTCACTACCGGGCTGGCGATAATCGGCGTGGAGATTGTGGCGGCTAACATGGTCTTCGGCGAACGGATCACATCCACGCAGTGGTTAGGGGTGCTGCTGGTAGTGGCTGGTGTCGCGCTGATCGGCGGACGGTGAGCTACGGGCGTGTTGGCCTACAGCTCCGGCGTGTCTGGTCCCTGAAACGATGAAGGTCGTCAGTTTTAGGAATAGCCTCGGCCGACATCAGCCGCGGAAGTAAGAAACATCCTCCAATCGTAAGCAAGAAAGAGCGGTGGCACCATGATAAAGAGAGAAGGGGATGGGCTGGCCTTTGTGCTGGGGGGAGGCGGTGCACGAGGCGCGCTGCAGGTGGGTGCCTTGCGTGCTTTGATAGAAGCTGGGGTTTATCCTGATCTCCTGGTGGGCACGTCCATTGGGGCAGCCAACGCTGTGCATTTGGCGATATACGGCTTCACCCCCGAGGGGCTGGCGAGGTTAGAGACGGACTGGCTTGAGGCAGCTCAAGTTGAGTTACTCCCTGCGAACTATTTGTGGCTGACGCTCCGGGTACTGTTCAACCGAGCTGGTCTGCGCCTTGACCATCGGGTACGAGATTTCTTTGTGTCTCACGGGCTGGATCCCGACCTGCGCTTTGGGCAAATCCGCGGACCGCGGCTGATCCTGGTCGCTGCCGATCTGAACGCTAGTCATCCTGTGTTGTATGGGCTGCACCCTGAGGACTCGGTTTTAGAAGGTCTATTGGCCTCCACCGCGCTGCCTCCCTGGATTCGTCCGTTGGAGCGGGGCGATCGGTGGCTGATAGATGGTGGTGTGGTCAGCAACTTGCCCATCGAGCCCGCGCTCAGCCAGGGCGCGAGGCGGATCGTTGCCCTGGATATCAGCGATCCGCGTCTGGCCGCGCCGCCTGGGGAGCGAGGGTTTGGCCCATTCTTGACGCGCTTGATGGACACCGTGGAGAGACGTCAGATCCAACTGGAGATGGCCCTCGCCCAGGCTCGTAATGTGCCGGTGTATCGGGCTGTCCTGCGAACGGAAACCCCGGTCGCGACATGGGATTTTAGCCACTCGAGTGAGCTCATCACGCGCGGCTATGAGCTCATGCGCCGCAAACTCGAGCAGTGGCCGATACAGGATTGGGCGCGAACAGGGCATGGACGCTCTCGTCTGTGGCATTGGATTGCCAATCGCGTGAAGGGATAACGGTTTGTCATCGGTAGAGAGATGCTCATGGTGAACGTGATCGAGGTTTCTCGGCTGACGAAGGTTTACCACACGGGTAAGAGGGTTGCTCCCATACGTGCAGTGGACGATATCGATTTCACAGTGCACGAGGGGGAGGTGTTCGGCTTTCTGGGGCCAAATGGAGCGGGTAAGACGACTACGATTCGCATGTTGACCGGACTGACGCGGCCCACGGCCGGGCAGGCACGCGTGCTGGGATTCGACCTGAACCATGAAGTGACGCGTATTAAAAAGAAGGTCGGCGTAGTCCCGGAGCGATCCAACCTATATGATGAGCTCTCCGCTTTCGATAACCTGATGTTCTCCATGCAACTCTACGGCGTACCCCGGCGGGAGCGGAAGAGGCGGGCGGAGGAACTGCTGGACCGCTTCCGGCTGAGCGAGAAGCGCGACACTCCTTTTGCTCGGCTCTCGCGTGGCATGCGGCGAGCGTTGACGATAGCAGCCGCCCTGGTGCATCGCCCGGAGTTGGTGTTCCTTGACGAGCCAACTACCGGGCTGGATGTTATGAGTGCTCGTAGTTTGCGACAGCTGATCGCCAGACTGCGCGATGAGGGGACGACGGTCTTCCTCACTACGCACTACCTGGAGGAAGCGGAGCGGCTATGTGATCGCATCGCCATCATCGTCCGGGGCCATATTGTCGCGCTGGGAACTATGGAGGAGCTGAGAGCCAACGTGTGCCATCGGCTGGCAATCGAAGTCGAGCTTGCCGATGGTGATGGCGAGGTACAAACATGGCGTCTGGAAGGTGACGATGTAGCGACCTTGATACGGCGGGCGTTGGCCCGAGCTGAGATTGAAGGGCGCGAGGTGCTATCCATCAACACGCTTCGTCCCTCATTGGAGGATGTGTTCGTTCAGTTGACCGGCTTGAGCGCGGAGGTCATGCTGGCCGAGAAAGGAAGGGAGCGCGGCCGTGCTGGCGGATGATCTGCGATGTATCTGGTATATCACATGGAAGGATCTGAGAGCTTATTACTTTAAACCACCCAACATCAGCTGGGGCATTTTGTTCCCGTTTGCTTTCGTCCTAGCTTTCGTTATTCGCAGCCCAGGAGGCATACGCGACCTGATCCCGGGGCTGTTAGGGCTGACGATCTTGTTCGGGACCAGCTCGATGGAGGCTATCGTGATCGTCTTTGAGCGCCGGATCGGCGCGCTGGAACGCTTGCTGTTGGCCCCGGTGCGGTTACCCGCTTTGCTGGTGAGCAAGATCGTGGGGGGCATGGTATTTGGGATTGTGATAACCCTGGTCATTCTGATGGTAGCCCTGGCCGCTTTCGGCGATGCGG
>JAGHDS010000508.1 GCA_021159845.1 Anaerolineae bacterium | reverse complement strand
GGTAGGAGCTGTCGGCACGGTCATGGCGATTGAGGCTGGCGGCCCGATCTCCTTGCCTGCCTCGTCCAACCCGACGACACGCAGTCGATGCTCCCCGGCCGACCAAGTACGCCCTACCTCTAACCGCCAACGCCCGGCCTGATCACTGCGGGCTTCGCCGAGCACCTGTGCGCCATCGTAGACGCGCACACGCGTTCCTGGTGGGGCGGAACCCTCAAGCACGATTGGGGTGCCAGCGCGCACGCCTTCCGGCGCGAGTGTCACGGCCACGGATGGAGGGATGGGGGTCTTAGGTAGCGGCGAGATCGGGCTTACCATTGCCACTGTCGCCGTGGGAATGACTGTGACAGTCGCTTTGCCAGGCGTGGGCGTCGGAGCCGTGCCCCGCAGGACCAGGACGCCCGCCAGCACGATCGACGACAGAACCAGCCCTGCCAGGCGCCATGCATCCGGCCATCGTTCCCAGACTGAGTTGGGCCGATCATTCATGCTCGCTTCGCTCCCGTGCGGCCAATGATCCGGCCTGCTCGATCCAACTCGCCAAATCGACGTTCTGCCACTCTTTAGGTTTGATGATCGCTCGCAACTGCTCGGGGGTCAAAGCTGCCAGTGCCTCGAAGGTGTGAATCCCCGCGGCATGCAGCCGCTCAGCATATGTCCGCCCGATCCCCCGGATCACCGTCAGATCATCGCGAGTCTCGCTCTCCGGAGAAGGAGGCTGGGATGACTCTTCCTCCTCCGGTTCTGGCTCCCTTGCTTCCTCGATCACAGCGGCCCGCTCTTGCTCTGATCCCACCGCTGGAGTCTCTTCCGCCTCAGGCTCCTCAGTCTCGGGCAATGATGGTTGCTCTGTCTCCTCCGGTTCAGGCATGGGTTCTGGCTCGGGCGCCTGTCCTTGTGTTGACTCCGAGGTGAGTTCCGGCGTTACTTCCTCGATCCCAGCCCGCCGACGAGCCTCCGCGATCCAGGCGCTCAAGTCCACCCCCGACCAGGAAGGGCGGGCCCGAATCAGGGCCCGCAGATCTGCCTCGTCGAGGCGCGCCAAGTCCTCATAAGTCAAGACTCCGGACTCCTTCAACAGGCGCGCGTAAGCAGGCCCCAGGCCAGGAATGCTGGCCAAGTCATCTCCCTGCTCAGTAGCGACGAACGTCTTCGGCTCACCTGTCTCTTCTGCGAAGCCTTCTTCCGCCTCGGATACGGAGACCTCAGGGGGCAGCGACACATCCTCCAGAATGGACGCGATATCAGGGGATTCCTGGAATCGGGGCGCTGCGGTAACGGTCTCACGCTCTCGCAACTCGGCTTCCAACTCTTCCACGCGCGCCTCCGCCGTGCGGGCACGCTCTTGAGCCTCCACCAACCGAGCGTCCTTATCGCGCACAACCTCCTCTAACTGCGCCACGCGAGCATCCGTCCGTTGCCGACGCAGCCATAAATCGATCACCCATTCCGCGACCCAGCCGATGATGAACCCCAATAAGAGCAGGGCGAATGGGCTAAGGTTGCCCAACATACGTTTCTCCTCCCACCATGTCATGCCGAGATGAAAACACGAAGGTTTCCCGTCGAGGCCGTCCCGAGCGCCCGCGGAGCGCTTCATGGATGTAAAACACAAGTGAATTGGAGATCATCCTCAACCCTGTCAGCTAACGAGCGGCGAGGCTCAAGGTCGCACTCATTATACGCTCTTCCTTGTATCCCTGTCAATAGCGCGTTCCGCACTATGACTATACGAGGATACAACCTTGCATATATCCAGACGCATCCCAATCATCTTTGGAATGGGCAAAGCCGATGCTCCCTTCAACGGTTCGGGTGATCCAGGATGCGTTGCAAAGTGCGCACCGTCAAATCGGGGCGTTCATCGCGCAGCAAAGGTAGGTGGGTTCGTACGCGCCGCAGCCTGGCCAGCTCTACCTGAGCCGTCACCAGTGCCTCCTCAAAGTAGGGCGCCTGTACCATCACATCACCGTCCGGGCCGACGCAGAAAGAACCACCCCAGAAGTTCACGCCATCCTCGAAGCCAACCCGGTTCACGTGCACGACGAAGGCGGTCAGGGCGGCCGCGTATACCTGGTTGATATTCTCCACGAACCTCATGCTGGCCAACCGGCCGGCCTCCGGATGACTCAGCCCGCGCCCTGGGCTGGATGAGATGTGGATCAGCAGATCAGCTCCGTCCAGCCACAGAAGGTACGGAGGCGAGAGGTGCCAGAAATCCTCGCAGATCAACATGCCTACCCGGCCAAACCGCGTCTCGAATGATCGCACCTCGTTGCCTGCTGCCAAGTACCGGCCCTCGTCGAACATACTGTAGGTAGGCAGATATAGCTTGCGGTGCACATGTATGATATGCCCGGCGGACAGGTAAGCAGCCGTCACGTAAAACCGATGTCGTTGCTCGTGTTCAATGAAGCCAATCACCAGGTCCATATCCCGGCTCTCCTCGGCCAGCCTCCCCAACACCGGGTCGGAGGTATCGGCCGGCCGAGCGACCACGGGCACCAAGTCCTTGAGGAAATAGCCGGTGAGGGAGAGCTCGGGGAAAATCAACAGGTCAACGCCGCGATCACGCGCCTGCGCGATGACCTCGAGATGCCTGGTGAGGTTCGCCTCGACGTCGCCCAACCGTGGGCGAATCTGTCCCAAGCCGATGGTGAGCTTCGGGTACTCCGTTTGTGCGCTCATGGCCTCATTATAACCGGCGCGGCCTTTCCACGCAAAGCATGAGGCTGCCGAGACTGCTCACCGTTAGAATAAGAGATGCACGCAGATCCTCACGGACCATCCTGATTTTACCTTTTTCATCTGCGTAGACCGGCTTCTTCTGCAATAGTGTAAACTTCTTTCTGTAAATTC
>JAGHDS010000454.1 GCA_021159845.1 Anaerolineae bacterium | reverse complement strand
TGTCATCAATGAGCTGCCCCAGCTCCGGCCCGAACTGGCTCACTTTTTGCGCCTTCTGACGTAAGATAGGATGTCCTATCGTGATAATCCGCCGCACAGCCATCTGGCACCTCTCGTTGCGTTCGACTTACGCCCGAAATGCATCTAGACAACACGCGGGTGCGTAACGAATGCATACGCCACACTTACCGGCGATCAACTCTTACATATTCCGATTATAATTCCACCGATATCAGAGGTCAAACATACACTCTCCTTGGGTGTGTTTCAGTTTTATGGTAAATGTGGCAAGGTATGGAAGGCATGGGATGATAGCAGGGCAAGGCAAGCGTAGAAGAGAGGAAGAGGGTAGATGAACGGCTATAATGAGCCATCGCTCTGACTCCCTCTGGCCCCAGGCATACACCCGTAATTCACCACCAACGTGAAATGCATCCCAGACAAAATCGCGGTAGCTTAACATGCCTTTCTCCACCGCAGAGACGCCGAGGACGCAGAGGAACTCTCTTTATTTTCCTTTCCCCTCAGCGCTCTCCGTGACTCCGCGGCGAGATGTGGGTAATCACCGCAGACAAAATCGATTTGACAAGATTCGATGTATGTGGTATAGTTAGAGTGTAGGTAGAAGGTTGCACCTGTTTCGGACGTAAGTACATACGCCGTCAGGCGAACCCGCCTGACGGCGTTCTTGTACAGGGCCGCGACGGAGCCTCACCTACAGAATCTTTATGAGGAGATGCAGCAATGAGTGAGCGCATCGTCGGTACAGTTAAGTGGTTCAATGCGGCCAAGGGATACGGGTTTATTACCCGTGAGGGTGGCGAGGACGTCTTCGTCCATTACAGCGCCATCAAGATGGACGGCTTCCGCTCTTTAGAGGAGGGAGACAAGGTAGAATTTGAGATCGAGATGGGGCCTAAGGGTGCCCATGCAGCCAACGTCGTGCGGATTTAGTGATGCTGAGCCCGAGGCTGTCAGGCCCAGCACATCGAGGAGTGGCCAACAACATGGGAACTAGGTTGTATGTAGGAAATTTGGCATACGGCGCTACGGACAGCGATCTGTGGGACTTGTTCAGTGCCGCAGGTGGTGTGGTCAGCGCTGAGGTTGTACGGGATCGCGATACCGGCCGCTCGCGAGGGTTTGCCTTCGTTGAGATGGAAACGGCGGAGGAAGCGGAGAAGGCCATTAGCATGTTTGATGGCATGAGCTTCCAAAACCGCGATCTGCGTGTCAACGAGGCTCGGCCGCGCGAGCGACGTGGCGGGGGTAGGCGCGACAGCTCTTTTCGGTCACGTTAGCTGGCATACACCGTGAACATAGAGACGGAGCTATCTTTAGCTCCGTCTTTTTCGTTGTGTGATAGAATGTGGTGGGGAGCCGGGGGCTTAATGTTTCCTTAATCTGACGCCTTTATGATCTCTTGGGGTGTGTTATGCAATTCATAGCGTGATGCGCGGACTTAGGTCTCGAGCGTCCGCTGCGCTGCGATGGCGGATCGTGCTCCTTAGGTGGGCTGCACGGCCGCCTGACGGGCTGGGGATGGGACTTCACGGGCAGATGTTGAGCTTATCATGGAGGACCTCATGAATGATACTTCTCAGGGTCAGCGAACATATGTGATCGTTGCTGTGATTGTTGCCGTAGGAATTCTGTTGAGCCTGTGCGCGGGGGCTCTCGCAGGGGGTGTTGTGGCTTTCATCGCGATGCGCTCGCAGCCTGCCGCGATCTCCGGCGGTGTTCCTTCCTTGCCTTTTCGGACACCTTCCCCCTCGCGGCAGGCTGTGGGGGCCGCACTCATCCAGGAAGTCCAGCCCGATTCCCCCGCTGACGGGGCTGGCCTGCGTCCTGGCGATTTAATCATAGCAGTTGATGGGCAACCGATGACCCCGGATCGGACCTTGGGCGATCTGATCGGAATGCACCAGCCTGGGGATAAGGTGGAGATCACGATTATCCGCGGCAATCGCAAGATGACGATCGGGCTCGCACTGGGGAAACATCCGGAGGATCCCTCTCGGGCTTTTCTAGGAGTGCACTATGTACCCATCCTCATTATGCCGCCGCGAGATTGACAAATGAACGGGGTGCGCCCATAACAAAAGCCCCTCCGATCTCTGTAGAGATTCGGAGGGCTTCGTTACTTGGGACAGGTCCACAAATTTTTGTGGCGCGTTCTGTTGGGTGGGGGGCCTTTCTTTCGTGCCAGGATCAATCCAGACTACCTGTCATGATGGCTTTCTTCACCTCGCCAATGGCTTTGGTAACTTGAATGCCACGCGGACAGGCGTCCGTGCAGTTGTAGATCGTGTGGCAATGATACACACCGAAATGGTCGCTAAGGATCTTTAACCGCTCGGCGGCGGCTCGATCACGACTATCGAAGATGAAACGATGAGCGGCTACGATGGCGGCTGGTCCTAGATAGTTCCTATTCGCCCAGAAGGATGGGCAAGAAGTGGTACATGCGCCGCACAGGATGCATTTGGTCGTGTCATCAAATCGCTCACGTTCCTCTGGACTTTGCAGCCGCTCTTTCTCCGGCGGAGGCTCGTCGTTGACGAAGTAAGGCTTCACAGCTCGGTAATGCTCGAAGAAGATCTCCATATCCACGACCAGGTCTTTGATCACCCTCAGCCCGAGGAGTGGCTCAACGGTGATTTTCGTCGTATTCAAATCCTGAACCAGGGTCTTACAGGCGAGTCGATTGCGACCATTGATCCGCATTGCGCAGGAGCCGCAGATGCCGTGGGCGCAGGATCGACGAAATGCAAGGGTGCCATCCTGGTATCCTTTAATCTTCTCCAGTAAGTCCAATACGCGATCGGTGGGGTCGGCCTCCACCTGGTAGCTCTCGTAGTGCTGCTTTTCGTCCTTCTCAGGGTTATAGCGCAGGATTTTCACTGTGACTTGCATGGTCTTCCCTCGTCAGTATACCCGTTCCTTGGGCTCGTACTTCGTGATCACAACTGGCTTGTAACCCAGCCGGACCCCATCCTCATCCAGCCACGCTAGCGTATGCTTGAGCCAGTGCTCATCATCACGTTCGGGGTAGTCCTCGCGAGAGTGTGCCCCGCGGCTCTCCTTGCGGGCCAGAGCGGATACGGTCGTCACCTCGGCCAGGTCGAGCAGGTTGCCGAGCTCCCAGGCGGTGAGGAGTTCCGTGTTGAATATCTTGCCGTGATCGTGGAGCTGTATGTAGGCGTAGCGCTCTTTCAGCTCCCGAATCTTCTCTAACGCCTGCTGCATGCTCTCCTCCGTGCGGAAGACGCCCACCAGATCGAACATAGTGTGCTTCATCTCGTTGGCGATCTCGATTGGACGTTCCTTGCCCTTGGAATTAAGCAACCTGTCAAGCTGCTGGCGGGCGAAGTCAGCCGCGTCGGAGGGTAAAGGCTGAAAGCTGGCCCCGCGCGCGAACTCGGCAGCGTTGATGCCCGCGTGTCTTCCGAAGACGATAATATCTACCAGGGAGTTCGTGCCCAGACGATTGGCCCCGTGAACGGATACACACGCTGTCTCGCCGGCAGCGTATAGGCCGGGCATGACCGTGTTCTGCTCGTCGATCACGACCTCGGTGCGTATGTTGGTCGGAATCCCGCCCATAGCGTAGTGGGCAGTAGGTTGGACTGGCATCGGCTCCGTAACCGGGTCCACGCCCATATAGGTACGGCAGAAATCTATGATCTCAGGTAGCTTGGCCATGATATCATCCGCCGTCACCTGATATGGGGAACCATCCGGGTTCGTACGCCCGTCGATGGCGGCGTACTTGTTCACCGTCTCCGGTCGGACATCCAGATACAGGTAGCGTTGCCCGCCGATACCGCGTCCCTCCCTCATCTCAATGTACATGGCCCGGCTGACCACATCTCGGGACGCCAGATCTTTCACATGGGGTGCGTATCGCTCCATGAAACGCTCTCCGAGATCGTTAATGAGCACGCCTCCCTCACCGCGCACTCCCTCGGTGATGAGAATGCCCAGCTTATAAATGCCCGTAGGATGAAATTGGAAGAATTCCAGGTCCTCAGCCGGGATTCCCCGGCGCAGCGCGACGGCGATACCATCGCCGGTATAAGCATAAGCATTAGAGGTAATCTCCCACATCCGACCATACCCGCCTGTGGCGAAGATCACGGCCTTGGCGTGGAAGACATGCAGTTCGCCCGTTGCCAGCTCGATGGCCACGACGCCAGCCGCCGCGCCATTCACGACGATCAGGTCCAGCACTTGGAACTCATCAAAGAAGGTAACGTTTCGCTTGATGCACTGCTGATACAGAGTTTGCAGGATCATGTGCCCGGTGCGGTCCGCTGCATAACAGGCACGCTGGACAGGCTTTCCGGTGATATTATTCGTGTGACCACCAAAGCGCCTCTGAGCGATACGGCCGTCGGGGGTGCGGGAGAATGGCAGCCCCATGTGCTCCAGCTCGTACACGGTTTCCACAGCCTCGTGACACATGAATTCGATCGCGTCCTGATCCCCTAGATAATCGCTGCCTTTGACGGTATCATAGGTGTGCCACTCTGGGCTATCTTCCTCGAGATTCCCAAGGGCGGCTCCAATGCCGCCTTGCGCTGCACCAGTATGGGAGCGTATCGGATAAAGCTTGCTGAGCACAGCGGTGGCGGCCCGTCGCGATGCTTGTAGAGCAGCCATCAGCCCAGCACCGCCGGCGCCGACGACGACAACCTCGTACCGATGTGTTTTCATAAGACTGCTCCGCTTTCATTGGCTTATGTATATGTGGTCAGGAAGCTAAGATCACATAGATGGCGACGAGGAGGGAGAACAGCCAAAGCGCGAAGAGGACTCCTCGTAAGAATGGCCGCCATAAGGAATGATCAATGTAGTCCTCGATCACCATGCGCACCCCGTTGAAGCCATGAGTGGCGGCAAAGGAGATGATCAGGATCTCCATGACTTGCCAGAAGCCATTAGCCCATCCTTGGGTGACGTCGGGGATATTGCTGTTGACAACATGATTGGGGTTAGGGAAGAAGGACCAGCGCATCAGGGTGGGGAGATCCATCTGCGTGCGGGCACCCATGAGAAAAGCGAGAGCCATCCCAGTCGCTCCCAGAAAGGCCATCGCCAAACCGGAGATGCGCATGAAGATCCACATGATGTATTCGAGATTCCAGCCTAATTGGGGGACCTGACGAGATCGTAATAGCATAATCCGACTCCCTTCCCATGCCTGGCTATCCGCCGATAAGCCCATGCTGGATCAGCACGAAAATGCTCAGCCCATAAATAGGTATGATGATGAACCACTGCAGCCAGATCGCTTCGTGTTGATATTCCAGCAGCTGTGGCCACAAATCCAGGATGATGATGCGTAATCCGTTGATAACATGGTAGATGACACAGAAGTACACGATTACTTGAAAAGCCCACGACTCGTAGATCGCAGTGATGGTAATGGCCAGATCGCTGCCTAGTTGCTGGAGGAAAAAGGCAGCAATCACGTGGGTGCCGACGAAAAGCACGATGCCAAGGCCGGTCAGCCGGTGAAGGAGCCATGCCAACATGGTCCCTCCACCCCTGTATCTGAGCCACTGCAATCCGACACTCCCATCAAGGCTCATCTGTACCTCCTTAACATGGCAGGCGATAGAAGGTTGAAAGAGGAATTTGTGATATGTTCATAACTATCCACAGGGTAATCAGCTGTGGTTACCCTCGCTCTCCAGTGGGGGGGCTAGAGACTCCAAGGGTAACAACCAGTGATAAGGGGAAGATAGAGTGACGAGGCGACTGGATCCATCTCGCCTCGTGTGCTATTGACAAAATTATACGACAATGCCCATGATCGGTCAAAACATATAACGCGGTGATTACCCATAAGTGCGAGGCTCATGTCCAGATCTAGTGCAAGGCGACGAGGGCCGAGATGAACTCAGGCGTAATTCGCTTCAAATTGATGCTGAACTCGCACATCGCAACGTAGGCACCGAGGTATTTCTTATGCGCACCACGGAAAGGACGTAGAAAGTTACGGACTGTCGTCCACATCCCTTCGACTGTGTTCACGTGCACATCCCGCACGCCATCGCCGTCATCATCTCGAGCCCATTCTTTCGCTCCATGGGCCACCGTGGCATGGATGCGAATGATATGGTCATAACCATCCCATTCGTCGGTGAACACAACAGATTCGGCCAGGGTAAAGGTGTACACATGGCGCTCCAGCGTC
>JAGHDS010000097.1 GCA_021159845.1 Anaerolineae bacterium | reverse complement strand
TCTCACCGCGGAGTCGCGGGGAGCGCTGAGGAGGAAGAAAAAAAGAGAGTTCCTCTGCGTCCTCGGCGTCTCTGCGGTGGAGAAAGACATGTTAAGCATACATATCGCACTTATGGGTAATCACCGCGGTTCCATTGGGGCTTTTTCGATCCCATGATAAGCCTGGCAATCGAAGCTGCGACGCCCTTTTGAGCCTTTTGGTGAGAGGAGTGTCCCGCGTTGTACCCTTGCGGCATGCTTGCGTGCGGTTCTGTGTTTACAACAAAAGGATCATATTCGCTAATCCTACCAGAGCCATCGCTATGCACGTGTGGGGGATGCCCAGGATCGGGATCAGAAGCGCGGCCCCGAGCAGCGCGCCTACGCAGCCACCGATGAGATCGGCACCGTATAGCGTCCCGATGGCGTCGCTCGCGTCCTCCCGCATGAACGCTACAGCCAGGGGAAAGGTCATGCCGGTGAGATGCCCGGCCGCCAGGGCCAGCAAAGGGAACGTAAAGGCAAGCGCGGAGGCTGGTGAGTGGATGATCGCGAGGAAGCCCAGGCTGTAGAGAGTCACGGCGACTTGTACGGCGATGAGCACCCGTCTGGCTCGGGGCTGCATGGTGCCGCCTGCCGCTGGAGCCCAGCGCGTGAGTATCCGATCGCTGGTGGCTGCCCCCAGGGTAAGGCCGCCCATGAACGCCATCACGATGAGGCTCAGCTCCGCGTAGGCATAGCCATGTCGTGTTTGGAAGGCGAGCAAGGTCATGATCTCGAACACCATCTCCGCCAGTCCCGTGCCACTGACCACCAGCAGTATGGCCCATCGCGTGCGCAGTCGCCCCAGAAGAATCATCGGCAACAGCGCGGCTGCAATCCACCATAGGTTAAATAGGGTGACGTTCTCGAACAGGGAGCGCAAATTCGGGTGGAAGAACGAGAGCCAGAGGACGAGGTCGTAATAATAGCAGATGGGCGTCAGATCCCGGTTGAGGCGTACCCCGCTGGTGGATTCGAGCTCTTTGCGCATTTGGGCGAAGCGGTCCGTTGTGAGGATATATTCGATGTATGTGGGGGTCACGCGGCGCGTGGCCACGTGGCGCGTGTGCAGCCTGTGGATAAGCACCGCCGGGTTTGTCGGTAATGGTTGCCCTGATGCCAGGAAGAAGTTGTGCTCGCCGGGGAGCACAATGATCTCCGGGAAGACGGCATGTAACGTGCGGTAGATGCTGCTGTTGCGTCGAGCCAGCTCCGGGCTCCAGTAATTCTCCGCCGAGGGGAGCCCTAGCGAGAAGATGCCGTCAGGGTTCAGTATCCGACGTACTTCTTTGAAGAACTCTATGGTGTAGAACCGGTTGAGCGAGCCGGTGGCCGGCTCGGGCAGGTCCAGGATGACCACGTCGAAGCGTTGCGGTGCGGTCTTCACGTATCGGCGGCCGTCGGACAGGACGATGTGCACGCGCGGGTCATTCAGGACGGCGGCATCGGCGGGTGGAAGGTGGGTCCTGGCGGCCTGGATCAGCAGCGGATCGAGCTCAACATAGGTGACCTGCTGGATGGGGTGCTTGAGGATCTCTCGCAGGTCGCCAGCGACTCCCCCGCCGATGAGCAGGACGCTCTTGGGGGCGGGATGGGCGAGCAGTGGGAAGTGAACGACCTCTTCGGGGAACGTGCCCTGGGTCTCAAAGGTCAGCAGGCCGTTCTCGAAGAAGATGCGTTGGCTGTGCCGGGCCTGGACGACCAGGCGGCCATAGGGGGAATCTCCGGCGAAGACCATGTCCGGCCACTGATGGTGGAGCGTTCTCTCGTTGAGCAGGTGCCCCGCGGGGAGCCCTGGCACGAGCGATATTGCCAGGACGAGGATCGGGACGACGCGGCGCGGTAGCGTGGCGGAACGCGGGAGTACCAGAGTGGTTGCCGTGGCCAGATTGAGCGCGCCCGTCAGGAACGCCACCTGGAAGGGGTCAAGCCAGTGGATGAAGGCGAAGCTGAACGCCGCCCCGCCGATGACGGCGCCGATGCTCTCCCATACGTAGACCTGCCCGGCCGTCTGGCTCTCCCTCATCGCGAGGCGGGCGCTGGCCGTGAACAGGAATCCGGCGAGCACGCAAAGCGGGGCCAGGATGAGCGTGATGGCCAGCACCATGCGCCTGAATTCAACGAAGGCGCCGGGGGTGACGTGAAGCAGGGAGCGGGCATCGCGCACCAGGGCGATCTGCGCGGGGAACGCCAGAGCGAGCAGGATCAGGCCCGCGGCGATCACATCCGGGGTATAGGCGTGTTGCACCCTCAGCCGGGGCACACCCCACGCGCCTACGGCCACCCAGGCCATCCAGAGCGCCAGCACCAAGCCGAAAAGGAGCTCGTTGCCGTAGAAAGTGGCCATCAACTCGCGCGTGAGCACGACCTGGGCGACCGTGGATGTGAACCCGATGGCGGCCAGTGAGACGAATGCTCTCGTCGTTGCCCTACTCCTCCCCGAACACGATGGCGGTGAAGGCATAGAGGGTGGCATCCTTTTGCCAGCAGTCCTCAGGCAGGAAAGCTTTCTCGCATAGTCCTTCCAGAAAGGCGTGGCGATCCCATCCCTGTTCCACGGGCACCTGCGGCAGGAGGAGCCCCCGTTGCTTCCCCTTGACGATCATCAGACCATCTACACCTACCCGAATCTGGTTGGTGTCCGTAACGCGGTGGAATGGGGAGAGCACGGAAATCTCGATGGTGGTCTGGTTGAGCTCCTCTCTCTTCAATGACCGGAAACGGGGATCTTGCGTGCCCGCTGCAATAGCCATCTCCTGGACGACTCTGTACAGCGGCGTGTCGGCCCGGATGTGCCCGATGCACCCGCGCAGCCTGCCGTGCTCTTTCAGGGTGACGAACGCGCCCGCGCGCCGGTTGAGCACCGGATCATCCGTCTTGTAGGCCAGCAGGGTGCCTTGTTCCAGATAGTTCTCCAGGGTGCGCCGCGCCAGCGTGAGGAGCGTCTGTCGCCGCTTCGGTGTGAGATCTGGCGGCGTGTAGTGCCAGAACATCACGGCGCCGTAGCCCACGACCCTCTCCCGGTCCCCGCCCGGCACATCACCGGAGTTCGCGTAGTGCAGTACGGTAGTGGTATTGGCTCCCAGCCCGCGGGCTACGCGCATCGTCACCAGGATAGGGGCCTCGCCGCAGGCACATGTGACCAGATTGGAGATGTGTTCCTTCATCGTCTTGCGGATCGTCGAGCGTACCGCATCTGGATCTCCCGTCTCGATGGCCCCGAGGGTGGCGCTGTCGACGCGGCGGGCATCCTCGTACCTGGGGTAGTGGGATAGGTCGGAGCTGGCGATGATGACGGCTCGTTTCCCGGGGAGAACCTTTATCAGGGCGTCGGCCAGCGCCTGTATGGCCTGGTCGTCATCCGTCCCCATGAGTATCGGCACGATGCGGCATGTAGGGCACACCTGCTGTAGGAAGGGGAGTTCGATCTCGATGGGGTGTTCGCCCTGGTGGGCGGCGGGATCGAAGGTGATAAGCGGGCTGGCATCTATCAGCGCCTGGGCGATCCCCTCGTCCACCGGCACGACTCCCAACGGGGTTCGGAAGCCGCCCTTCGCCCAAACGGATATGGGGTGTGACACCGGGGGCTGGTGATCGGCGGCGATGATGATGGCAGTGTCATATTTCCCGTTCTCCAGTTGCTTGAAGCCGTAAGCCGCCACCGGGCCGGAGTACGCATACCCCGCGTGAGGTACGATGAGTCCGATAGGGGCACCATCTACCAGCTTAACGCTGTTCAGCATGTCGTCGATCATTTGGGTGAGTTTGTCGGGATCATCTGGGTACCAGGACCCGGCGACGGCCGGCGGGCGAATCCAATCGCTCGGCTGGGTGCCGGGGGTGACCGTGATCGCGATAGGGCCTTCCGCCTCCGACATCCCGGGTGCTGCCGGCGCGGTTGTCCTGCTGCGCCCCGAACATGCCCCCAGGGCGCAAAGGGACAGGATCAGGATAGGAAGTAACCACTTGTATATTCTCATGCTCATATCACCACCCCTCTATCATGGGCGAGACCTGGCCTCGGCCCCCGTTCCCCTCCTGGTCATTGGTCCGCCGGGCCGGGAGGCATCTCGACCGGTGACCTGGGCGGCTTATCGGGCCACCACACGCCTGGGATCGGCTCACCGCAGTAGGCACATGCGCCATCTTTGATGTGGTACTCCAGCACGGCGAATCCCTGGCGTACGATGATCGGCCGGCCGCAGCGGGGACAGTAGGTGTTGTTCCCGGGATGGCCGGGCACGTTGCCTACGTAGACGAACTTAACTCCTTCTTCCATAGCAATATTGCGAGCGGTCGTGAGCGTCTCCACTGGCGTGGGGGGGAGGTTCGTCAGCTTGTATTGCGGGTAGAAGCGGCTGAAATGCAGAGGGACGTCTGGGCTGACCTCGCGCACGAGCCAGCGGGCCAGATCGCGTAATTGCTCCAGATCATCGTTTAGCGTGGGCACGACCAGGTTTACGATCTCCAGATGCGTTCCGGAATCGTAGATCGTCTTGATCGCTTCCAGCACGGGTTCCAATTTCCCGCTGCACACATCGCGGTAGAACGTCTCACTGTAGCCTTTGAGGTCGATCTTGATGGCGTCCACCACGTCGCACAGCGCCCGTAGCGGCTCCTGGTTGATGAACCCGGCCGTGACGACGACGTTGCGCAGGTTGGCTTTGCGCGTCAGCGTGGCCGTGTCCATCATGTATTCGTAGAAGACGGTAGGCTCAGAGTAGGTGTAGGCGATGACCTGAGCGCCAGCGTGCTGCGCGTAGTCAGCCACTACCTCGGGGGGCAGGCTGATGTTCGACGTCTTCTCCGGCGGCACCTGGGAGATGGTCCAGTTCTGGCAGTATAGACAGCGTAGATTACACCCGGCGGTCGCCAGGGAGAGGGCAGCCGCGCCGGGCAGGAAGTGAAAGAAGGGCTTCTTCTCAATGGGGTCAACGTGTACGGCGCACGGGTTGCCATACACCAGCGAGTACAGCCTGCCGCCGCGGTTTTCGCGCACTCGACATCGCCCGCGCTCGCCGTCGGCGATGACGCACCGGTGGGGACAGAGGTTGCATTGTACGTAGGGCCCTGTGTGAGGCGTGTGGCAGTAGGAGACCTCCAACGACTCGTTGGTGTCCTCGTGGCAGGCCGCGCAGTTTAGTGATCCCTCGCCAATGAACGAGGTGTAGAAGCGTGCCTCGACAGCCCATTGGGATGGTGGGCTGGGCGTGGGAAGCGGGGGGGCGGCGCTCAGGTCCCGTTCCCACCATTGATGGTCGATGAACCCCGCTCCCAGTCCGATCCCGGCGCACCCGAGGGCTCCCAGTTTGAGCATCTGGCGTCGCGTTAGCTTGCGCATCTTTCTCTGCTCCTTATCAGAACCCGTGCAGGCTCTGCAGTCGCACCACGCGCACCAGCCAGGGTACCCCGGCAAAGGTGAACCAGATGACGCCGAATCCGGCCACGGCCAATGTCGCCAGCCGACGGCCTCGCCAGCGCGGCAATGTCCGCGCGTGGAAGATCAGGAGGTACCACAACCACGTGATCAGCGCCCATGTCTCCTTGGGGTCCCACCCCCAGTAGCGGCCCCAAGCGGCCTGGGCCCAGATCGCTCCGCTTAGGATGCCCAACGTCAGCCACGGGAATCCCCACCCGATGACCTGGCAGATGTGCTGCTCGATCTCGCTGGCCTGCTTTTCCTGGCGGGCGTTTTCGGACGACTTCTGCATCCAATGCATCAACCCCAGCCCGGCGGCCACACCGAAGGAGCCGTAGCCGATCACAGCGCTGACCACGTGCACTTGCAGCCAGGCTGACCGCAAGGCGGGCAATAGCGGCGCGCTGGCCCGGGCGGTTGCTGGCCGGGTGATGGCGTAGGTCGCGATGAACAGCGCGATGGGAAGTACGTAGGCGCCGGCCGTGTGTTCTCCCCAGCTTGTTTCCAGGATCAGGTATATGGTCACGACTGCCCAGGTGAAGCACAGGGCGACCTCATAGCGAGTAGCCAGTGGCCAATGACCCGCTGTCCACCCGCGCTGCACAAGCCCGGCTGTCCATAACGCCCACGCGAGCGTCGTCAGGCCGGTTGCCGTTAGTCCCATCCGCGGCGAGCGAGCCCGCGCGTGGGCGACGTATCCTGCGAATGCTGCCCATAGTGCGATGTACGCCCATCGGATCAGCATGGCAGGTCCTCCCGCTCCTTGACCTGTTGCAGGATTCCCCGCTCGGTCCGGTAGCTGGCCTGTCGGATCGCCTCGTCGATGGGGAACCAGCGAGCCTCCTCGACCTCGAAATCGTGTTGGGATACGTCGCCGCCGCGATAGCACATGATGAAGTAGTAGACCTTCTTGTGGTACCGGACCTTCTGTCCATCCTCTTCCCACCAGTACCAGTACTCGATGGGGGCCAGCCGCTCGACGATCTCGGCCTCCAGCCCGGTCTCTTCCCTCACCTCGCGTAGGGCTGTCTGCTCCAACGATTCCCCCTTTTCGACCAGCCCCTTGGGGAGTGCCCAGCGTTTGCCTTCTTGTGTGGCGATCAACACGACTTCCAGGTGATCCTTCGCGTTCCGACGGCAGACAACCCCGCCGGCCGAGAGTTGGAACCGCGTGGTCATGGTGCCTCCTTTTGCAGCTCGTTCACGATATCATCGAACTCCCGGCCGAAGTCGCACACATATCGGTCCGGTATGGCGGCGATGTGCAGCATCCCTTCCCGTTGGGCCTGGGCGTAAATGCGGCAGTGGGGGAGGTAGAAGCTGATGGTCATCCCCAGCAGCAGAAGGATACCTCCGGCGATGACCAGGGGGTACCCCGGGTCATGTACGGCCAGCAATGTGATCTCGGAGCCGTGGCCGTGGGCGGCGTAGCTGTGCAGGAGCAGATTCACGCCGTGATAGTGCAGGGGCTTGTTCACGCTGATGATGCCCTGGGTGGTGGTTTCCCCTCCGTGGATCACTACGATATGCGCCCGGTAATCCGCCGGGCTGCCATCTGGGTACCGGATGATATCGAACCCCTCGTTGCGCACGGCTAGGTCGGGATGCCGCTCCAGCGGAACGACCTGGCCCTGGGCAATGGTCACCGTCTCGCGCCAGCCGGATAGCGTGCTCGTGATCGCTCCGACGAGGAGCACCAGCACGGCCAGGTGGGTCGCCAGCGTGCCTAATGGGCTCCACCGATTGCGATCCCCGCGCAGGTAGAGGGTGCCTTCGACTCGCTCGGCGCGAACGTGGAACCCGAGCGTCCGTAACAGCCTACCCAGGGCGTCGATCTGGGCGTCTGTTTCCCCTGCTGGCAGATGGGCGGTGAGGGGGGCCAGGTGGAACACGGCCGCCGAGTGGCGTACTGACTGGTGGAATACCTGGTGCCAGATGCCCCTCCAGCGGTGAAGCGTGCAGAGCAGCGTGGAAGCGATCAGGAGGGCCAGGGCGAGCAGGAAGTATGGGGTGACGAAGAATTGGAATACGCCGATGGCGGTCAACGCGCCCGTGAGCGCGCCGTATCGTGAGCGGAGGATGGCCTCCCAGCGGCTAGGCATCTGTGTCGGTGGCGAGGTGAGCTGGGGGAAGCAGGAGCCGAAGGTGGCTAGCAACAGCACGAGGAGGATAAGGCCGCTGGCCACGTCCATCCGGCTCAGGAAGTGCCAGACACGCCGCAGAGCGTGCGTCGATGCCGAACTCGTATGCCGTTTCATAGAACGTTCTACCCCGTCCGTTCCCAATAGCATTGTAGCACTTTTCCCGCGCGACGCCAACCGTTCGCAACTGTTCGCCGTTGGGATGGGTGGGTGCCGGGGAGAAACCCAGCTTCTCCGAGGAGCCAGGGTTCTCCTCTCAGAGTCATCCGAGTGTTCCCTTCAGCACCTGTACCCTGCATCCACCACCCGTTTGAAATGCACCCTGCTCTGGCCGGTGATTGACAACCGCCACTGCTGAGCATACAATGCAGGCAGCCATTTAAATGGATGTCGATCACTTTCTACCCCTGCACTATACAACAACAGGCCGCGAGGAGGACAAGCTGTGGCGAACATCAGGGAACTCAAGGCGGAAGAGGTCTATCGGCGATGTGATCCCGCGCAATTTCCGTTCCAGACGACGGAGGAACTAGATGAGTTGCAGGGGATCATCGGGCAGCCGCGCGCTGTGGCGGCTATACGGTTTGGCATCGGTATCGACAGTGAGGGGTACAATATCTTCGCCCTGGGTGCCTCGGGGACGGGCAAGCATTCCATCATGCGTCAGTTCCTGGAGGATCGGGCTGCCCGGGAGCCCACTCCGCCGGACTGGTGCTACGTGAATAACTTCGCTCAGCCCCATCGCCCTCGGGCGCTCCGCCTTCCACCGGGGATGGGCGTTCAGCTCCGTCGGGATATGGAGCGGCTGGTGGAGGAGGTACGTACGGTCCTCTCGGCTGCTTTCGAGAGCGACGATTACCGCACGCGTCGGCAGGTGATCGAGGAGGAGTTTAAGGAACGACAGGAGAAGGCCTTTGAGAGCCTCCGGCAACGGGCTCGGGAGCGCGGCCTGGCGCTGATCCGTACCCCCGTTGGCCTCGTGTTCGCTCCCTTGCGCGATGGCGAGGTCATGCAGCCGGACGAGTTCCAAAAGCTGCCCGAGGAGGAGCGCAAACGCATTGAGCAGGACGTTGAGGTCTTGCAGAAGGAGCTCCAGGACGTCGTACAGCAGATTCCCCGCTGGGAACGCGAGATGCGGGAGAAGATCCGTGAGTTGGATCATGAGGTGGCCAACTTTGCCGTAGGACATCTCATCGAAGAGGTGAGGGAGAAGTACAAGCAGCTCCCGGACGTGATCGCCTATTTGAATGACGTCCAGCAGGATATCCTCGAACATGTGAGGGATTTCCTGGCCCCTGCGGAACAGCCGACATCTCCCTCGCCTGCCGAGTCAACCCCGAGGTCGCCCGCGGGGTCGCCATCGTTGCGGCGATACCAGGTGAACGTCCTGGTGGATCACAGTAAATCAAACGGGGCTCCCGTGATTTACGAGGATAACCCCACGTATCAGAACCTGATCGGGCGTGTGGAGCATATCGCCCAGATGGGCGCGTTGGTCACTGATTTCAACTTGATCAAGCCGGGAGCGTTACACCGCGCGAATGGTGGTTATCTGATCCTCGATGCTCGCAAGGTGCTCATGCAGCCCTATGCCTGGGAGGGGCTGAAGCGCGTCTTACGCTCTCACCAGATCCGTATTGAGTCGTTGGGGGAGATGCTCAGCCTTGTGAGCACCGTGTCGCTGGAGCCGGAGCCTATACCGATCGACGTGAAAGTCGCGTTGATCGGGGATCGTCTGCTGTATTATTTGCTGAGCGAGCTTGATCCTGACTTCGGCGAGTTGTTCAAGGTGGCTGCCGACTTCAACGAGATCATCGATCGCAATGCGGACAACGAGATGTTGTACGCCCAACTGATCGGAACCCTGGCTCGCAAGGATGGGCTGCGTCCGTTTGATCGTACGGCTGTGGCCCGGGTGATTGAGTACAGCTCGCGGCTGGCTGAGGACGCGGAGAAGCTCTCCACGCGTATGCAGAGCATCTGCGATCTGTTGCACGAGGCGAATTACTGGGCGGGTGAGAACGGCCATGAGGCCGTCACCGCCGCGGATGTCCAGCAAGCGATTGATGCTCAGGTATACCGGGTTGACCGGGTGCGCGAGCGTATTCAGGAGGAGATCCTGCGCGGGACGATCTTGATCGACACCGATGGCGAGCGGATCGGCCAGATCAACGGGTTGTCGGTGATCCAGTTGGGGAATTTCTCCTTTGGCCGACCCAGCCGGATTACGGCCCGCGTGCGCATGGGCAAGGGAGAGGTGATCAATATCGAGCGTGAGGTGGAGTTGAGTGGGCCGATCCACTCGAAGGGCGTGTTGATTATGGCCAGCTTCCTGGGGTCACGCTATGTGGCAGATCGGCCACTCTCACTTTCGGCCAGCCTCGTCTTCGAGCAATCTTATAGCGGTGTTGAGGGGGACAGCGCGTCGTCGGCTGAACTCTACGCGCTGATCTCGGCCATTGCCCAGGTACCCATTAAGCAGTCCCTGGCGGTTACGGGATCGGTGAACCAGCATGGTCAGATTCAGGCCATTGGCGGTGTCAACGAGAAGATCGAGGGCTTTTTCGATGCGTGCAAGGCCAGAGGGCTGACGGGTGAGCAGGGGGTGCTCATCCCGACGTCTAACGTCAAGCATCTAATGTTGCGCTCCGATGTCGTGGAGGCGATCGCGGCTGGTCAGTTCCACATCTACCCCGTCGATACAGTGGATCAGGGCATCGAGATACTGACTGGCATCCCGGCCGGGAAGCGTGATGAGACGGGGCAGTATCCTGAGGGTACGGTGAACTATCTGGTGGAGAAGCGCTTGGCCGAGTTGGCCGAGAGGCGGAAAGAAGAAAGTGAATCGGCCCGGGAGGAAGAGGAATGACAGAGGCGGAACAGGTGCCGAGCATTCGACGCATCCTCGTTGCCCTGGATGCCTCACCTCATAGCATGGCCGCGTTGGAGGCCGCTGCGGAGTTGGCCGCCGGGCTCCAGGCTGAGCTGTTGGGGGTGTTTGTGGAGGATGTGAATTTGCTCCGATTGGCGGGCCTGCCCTTCGCGCGTGAGGTGCACGCCTTCTCTGCTATTCCCAGGGCTTTGGACAGCCAGGAGATTGAGCGAGAGCTGCGCGCTCAGGCGGAGCGGGCACGTCGGGCGTTGGCTCGCGCGGCTGAGCGGGAGCAAGTCCGGTGGACCTTTCGGGTCGTGCGCGGCCCCGTGTTGGAGGAATTATTGGCCGCGTCGGCTCAAGCGGACCTCATCAGCCTGGGCAAGCAGGGATGGTCGGCCAATATGCGGCGGACGATGGGCTCGACGGCCTGGGAAATCCTCTCTCAGGCCACGTGTCACGCGTTGCTCATTCAGCGTCGGGCGCGTCCCGACGCTCCCATCGTGGCGGTCTATGATGGGGCGCCGGGGGCTCGAAGGGCGCTGAACACGGCTGCGCTCCTGGCGCGACATAGATGGCGCAAGTTAACGGTGATCGTGTTGGCCGATAATGTGGAGGAGGCCCGACGACTGCAGTCTGATGTGGCTCGGCAACTGAAGGGTGATGAGCTACAAGTGCGGTATCGCCTGCTGGTGGGAGCGGATATCTCTTGGCTCATTCACGCCGTGCGCTCTGAGGGGGGCGGATTGCTTGTGCTTTCCAGCGCGAGTCCCTTCTTCCAGGAAGAAGCGCGCCGGAGGCTTCTTAATGCGCTGGAGCGCGTGCTGCTCGTACGCTGAGGGGGATCAAAAAAGGCCTCGCGATTTGAGCGGCGGGCTGGTAGGCCCGAGCGCGCTTTGTCGTACTCCTGCCAAGATAGGAGATGGCATCCACCTGGGAAACTGGCCTATGTGTGAGGGGGGAAGGGGGGAGTACCCATTATGGCTCAATCAAAGCACTACTTGATCGACATGGATGGTGTTCTCATAAGCGGGCGCTCGCCCATCCCAGGTGCTAACCAGTTTATCGAACGGCTACAGGCCCGTGGTATCGAGTACCTGGTGCTCACCAACAACCCGGTGTATACGCCCAGGGACCTCTCGCATCGGCTGCGGACCATTGGATTGTCCGTTCCCGCCGAGCGAATCTTCACATCTGCGATGGCGACCGCGCGCTTTATCCAGTCCCAGAAGCCCAACGGAACGGCCTTCGTCATCGGTGAATCGGGCTTGACGGAGGCCATTCACGATGTGGGCTATATCATCACTGACCATCAGCCTGACTATGTGGTGCTCGGGGAGACTCACACGTACAATTTGGAAATGATCACCCAGGCCATCCGGTTGGTAATCGCCGGCGCCCGTTTCATCGCGACTAACCCGGACCCCTCTGGGCCTGGGGAGGGTGGGATCGTGCCCGCGTGTGG
>JAGHDS010000342.1 GCA_021159845.1 Anaerolineae bacterium | reverse complement strand
GTGTGCCACCGCTCATGGCGACTGTTCCGTAAATAGAATGGGTGAACGCTGATGACGCAGAAGAAGCCGATCTACGCAGATGAAAAAGCAAATATAATCATTCCAAGAAGTGTTGTCGCCTTGGCTGTGCTGCACCGCCGCCTATTTTCGTTACCTATCGGCGTGCAAGCCGCTCATGGCATCTGATGAGCGATGTGGGTGAAGACGCACTCAATACAAGTGCCTGGATCCAAGTGCTTTAGCGGCGGATGGCCCTCATCCCCCAGACTTCCTTCTCCCACGCCTGGGAGAAGGGGGCTTGATTTGGCCGTAGGACACACAACTTCGTGAGACTCGATGTACGAGGATGCAGCGCAGCCAACCCCTTTTACGCCACCGGTGAACAGTTACATTTGCTGAGATTCCGGCACGAGGGCGGATCTCTGTCCGGGGGGCACTTTTTGGCCGTGCCTTGTGTTTATATCTTGCGACCCGCAGGCGGTACGCTGCGAGCCAGCGCCTCCAGCACGGTTTCCCCCTTCTCCTCCCGCAAATGGTAAACTCGACCATAGTTGGAGGAAATGGTTATCAAAATCAGTCTGATGGGGTACTAGGGTGAGGGAACGCGCGAGCCCTCCAGGGTGCGCCAGGTAGCGTTCCCAGGGGCGAGGAAGGGCCATAGTCTGGTGGGTATGGCCGTGTGGTTATGATTGTCCGATTGCGTAGTCCAGAGCGGCGGCCGCGTGGATCGTCGTTGTGTCGAACAAGGGAATCTCCGCATCGGCCTCACTGACCAGGAGCGGTATCTCCGTGCACCCCAGGATGACGCCCTCGGCACCTCGATCGGCGAGCTTGTGAATGATCTCCACGTAGCGGGCTCGGGATTCATCACGCAGGGTACCTGCGGTCAGCTCGTGGTAGATGACCGCGTGCACATATTCCCGGTCTGCCTTGTCGGGGGTAAGAACGGCGATCCCTTTCTGCGCCAGTCTGTCTCGGTAGAATGGATCTTCCATCGTAAAGGCAGTGCCTAAAAGCCCCACTGTGCGCATCCCCCGCGCTTGGATGGCTTCGGCCACCACATCGATCAGGTTAAGCATGGGGATGGACACGGCCGCCTGGACTTCGTCGAACACCTTGTGCATTGTATTGGTGGCGATCAGAGCGAAGTCGGCGCCAGCGGCCTCCAGTTTGCGCGCGGCCGCGGCCAGCCCTTGAGCGACGAGATCCCATCGGCCTTGCTCGGGCCAGTCTATGTAGGGCTGGAAGCTTACGCTGTAGATGATGATCTCCGGATAATCGTAGCGCCCGAAGCGTTGGACGTACGTCCGGGTAATATACTCGTAATACACAGCCGTGGATTCTGGGCTCATGCCGCCTAGAATGCCGATTGTTTTATGCATAGTGTGTCTCCAATGTATGGATGAAAAGGGGACTGCTTAGGCGGGGCATCGAATACAGATTTGTTGAGTCCCCGTCCCTACTTGGGTTCTAGATTGTATGTCAGGCTGGTGATCACCCATCGTCCGTTGCGGCGGGCGAAGGTCCACCGATCTCCTGCAGCTGCCACCTCCGAGCCTATCTCGGTGGTCGTGGTGACGACCGCCGTGTCCCCCGTGATCTTGATATCGACCAGGGGATGAGCCACGGTTTTGGGCGCGCCGGGGAAGACAACGACGACATACCGTTCCCGGATAGCATCCCATCCCTGCCACCGTGCGTCGTCTTGCGGATCATTGGGCGTGTGTTTGGCGTCTACCACAACGCCATCATCATCCCATATCTCTTCGAGACGATTAATATCCTGTGCTACCACGGCCTCGGCCTCAGCGTTGAGAAGCTGTTGGATGGCTTCCTGATCGGTGGCAGGCACGGGCGTTGGGGTGCGGGGAGGGGTAGTGGGAGCAGGTAACGGCACCTGTGCTGGCTTGGTGGATCGGTTACATGATGCTAGTGAGGCTAGGACGATGAGCGCGACGAGGAGCATGTATCGTATGCCTCGCATAGTGACCTCCTGGGTGGTGGGCTCGATGATAGCATAGCCCGTGAACATGTCAAATCAGGCCGTTTGGGATGAGCTCGTTCTCAACCCCGCAACCCTGGGGGACGATCGTTAGTGAGATGGCACCATATTGCTTACCCTTGATTGCGCCTACCTTTGATCTGGGCCAGCCTGTTTGCTTCGGGGAGTTGCTGGTAGAATGTGTCGAGCGGATAGCAGCCGGACACGAGGCCGTGGCGTGGGGCAGTCGTGCAATCGCTGAAGGTGCGGCAGATGCGATTGCGCTGTAGGGGATGGCCTGCCAGCACGTCAGCGACCATATCCGGGTATGTCAGTGCCATGCGGCCAAGCCCCACGGAATCGACCCAGCCATGGCTCACAACGTACTGTGCCACGTTGGGAAGCCACTCTTGCAAGTAGGTGTAAGCTGATCCGACGTATATAAGCTCGGGGCGGTACTCCTTGAGCTGGCGCACTACGTGAATCTGGCGAGCCACCCCGATGAGGGGGTCTTCGGGCGGTTGGTATCCATCCGATGGGGGGAATAGAGCTGGCCGCTGGATATGTGGGTTGTAGTAGGGGCTTCCTGCCGTGATGTTGACCAGCTCGATGTTAAGGTCTGCCAGCAGATCGAGGAAAGCTTTTGGCTCGGTCAGGTCGATCCCCTGGCCAGTGCCGTCACCACCGAACGCATAGCGGTATACAGGCCCGTCGAAGGGCTCTGGCTCCCCGCGGCCGTCCGGCCCCGGACGGAACGGCACGAAGTCGAACGCGCTCACCCGCACGCCGATGCCCAGCTCCGGCACCTCAGCCCGAATCCCGGCCACGATCTCGCGTAGGAAGCGAGTGCGGTTCTCGAACGTCCCGCCGTAACGGCCCTCGCGGTCCACTGCGCTTAGAAACTCATGTCCCAGGTATCCATGACAGTGCTTGATATCCACGAAGGCGAATCCGGCCTTCCAGGCCAGCCGGGCGGCTCTTACGAAATCCTCGATCAGCCGGGCGATCTCGGCGTCTGTTATCACGGGCAGGTCCGGATCCAGCTTGAAGCGGCGGTCCAGGAGGGGATGGTGGTACAGGATCTTAGGCTCTAGCCGCCTGTTATCATTAGGGCGTGCGAAGCGGCCGGAATGCGTCAGTTGCAGGCCGACGAGCAGATCGCCATCCTGGCCAAATTGTTCTCTGTGAGCGGCGACCAGCCTCTCTCGCAACCTCGCGATATCGGCGAGGGTGTTTTCGGTGAGCATGAGCTGGCGAGGGTTGGCTCGTCCGTCGTGTCGAACGGCGACGGCTTCGCCGCCCCAGATCAGCTTGGCGCCGCTCATCCCGAACCGTTGCCAACGCCGGAAAGTGAGTTCCGTCGGCCGGCCATCTCGGGTTCCATCCCATCCTTCCATGGGAAGGATCGTGAATCGGTTGCCAATGGTGAATCCGCTATGTAATTGCAGAGGTTGTGCCAGGGGGGCCGTAGACTCGTGCGCCAGCTCTTCATCGAAAGGCAAATAGATCCCCAAAGCGCCTATGTATTCGCGGAATGCCTTGGCTGTTTTCAGCGATGCGATACGACGGTACCTTTTCAATGTTCCGTCCTTTTCTATATATTGTGGTTGTAGGTATGTATTGCCCTATATGATGTGGGACGCCATGCGCGTAGTCATTATGCTATACGCCTGGATAGGCTTAGAGACGCCGCAGGTGGAATCCTCCATCTACGTTGATTACCTCGCCCGTGGAGAAGGGGAAGTACCCTTCGGCGATGGCTGCTACTGCCAGGCCGATATCGTCGGGGTGTCCCCAGCGCCGGATTGGTGTCAACCCCTCGGCGATCAGGTGGTCGTACTTATCCTTGACCACGTTGGTCATGTCCGTCTCGATGATGCCTGGTCGGACCTCGTACACATGGATGCCGAACTCGGCTAGTCGGTCGGCGAAGAGTTTGGTGACCATTGCCAGCCCGGCCTTGGAGATGCAGTACTCACCGCGGCTAGGGCTGCTGGTGTATGCGCTGATGGACCCGATATTGACGATCTTGGGGTGCTCGATAACCCCTTTCTGAAGTAGGTCGATCATGATGCGCGCGACGCGTTGTGTCAGAAAGAGGGGGCCTTTCAAGTTGACCGCCATAACCTCGTCGTAGCTGTCCTCTCCGACGTGCAGGATGTCGACGCGCTCTCGGGGCGCCATGCCGGCGTTGTTAACCAGCATGTCAATGCGCCCGAATACTCGCATCGCTTCGTCCACCAGGCGGCCTCGATCATCGGTGTTGGCGATGTTGGCCTGCACGGCGATGGCGTGACCGCCAGCCTTCTGGACAAGCCGTACTGCCTCGACGGCTGCCTTGGCGTTCCTTCGGTAATTGATAGTTATGTCCCAGCCGCGTTCAGCCAGGGCCAGGGCTATGCCGCGGCCGATGCCTCGCCCGGCGCCCGTGATCAGGGCCATGCGGTGGCTGTTTGCTCCAGCTTTATCGTCTCGAGTCATTCCATACCTTCCACAAAGCCTCCAGGAG
The DNA here is from genome assembly GCA_021159845.1 of Anaerolineae bacterium. GTDB lineage: Bacteria > Chloroflexota > Anaerolineae > DUEN01 > DUEN01 > JAGHDS01. The sequence goes on along the minus strand of JAGHDS010000342.1, from coordinate 3,928 downwards.
GAAGTACTCTCCCCACATCACGCTCTCATCTACTCCGAGTCCTTTGCGCAGGTGGTAGATCCCGTGCTTGAGTATTCCTTCCCACCCTGGTGTCTCCACAGCCAGGAACTCGGGGGTCAGGAGCGTATTCAGGATGCGCAGGGCGTACTCTCTGTACGTCTGGGCCTGATCGGGGTCGTCGACTAGGCTGGCGAGTTGCCAGAGGCCACTGGCAGCGATGGCGGCTGCCGAGCTTTCGTAGGGAAGCGCGGGGTTGGGTTCGTCCAGGTCGTTGGGTGGAACGCCGTGTTCGGGTGCCCGCTCGATGTAGTAGTCGGCGCACATTTGGGCCGTGACCAGGAACCGCGAGTCGTTGGTGAAGGTGTAGGCCGTGCCGAACCCGTATAACGCCCAGGCTTGGCCGCGTGACCAGGTGGAGTCGCCGCGCCAGCCCTGGTGGGTGCTTTGATATAGGAACTCCCCTGTGTCTGTGTCGAAGATCCCCTCGTGTGCAGTGCTGCCATCGCCGCGTACGAGCGTGCGGCGCGTCGTCATGCAGTGCTTGTAGGCCAGGTCCCACAGATGGGCATCTTGAGTCTCCCAGGCGGCGTAGAAGATGATCCCTACATTCATCATGATGTCGATGAACAGGCTGTTCTGGGCTACAAAGGAGTGAAGGTAGCCTCCCTTTTCCTGAAAGCGGAGCGCCAGGGTCTTCCCGGCCTCTATGACAACCTGGTTAATGGATTCATCGCCGGTGATATCGTACCAGCGCTTCCACGTGGGCCAGAAGAGGAAACCCAAATCATGCACCGAACGATCCGTTTTGCGGTGCTCGAGGAGCCGGGAGTAGTGTTCGGCCTTGTCGCGCCACCATGAATCGCCGGTGTACTGGTAGAGCAACCAGAGCTGCCCGCCGAGGAATCCCTCGCACCAGTTGGTCCATGCCTCGCCCTCGTGTTTCCATTTCCCCTGGACGGTATACATGGGGAAGTAGTCGGGGTAAGTCTCGATCAGATGTCGAAGTTGTCGGCCAGCGAAATCAAAGGCCTGTTCAATCCTGGATGTGAATTTAGAGCGTGAGGCCATGAAGTATCTCCTGATCTGAGATCGCGATAACGGGTAGGTGGTAGGAACGCCGAGACTGATTGACCCCTCATCAAGGAATGGTCGCTGTGCGTTGCTTATGACGGCGCCAGGTGACCTGCAGCCCGCATGTGTTTGATGTAGGCGTCCAGGGCCGTCTGGTTATGTGTGCGGACGACTTGCTTCAGCAGGTCGGGATCGCGATCCCGGATGGCTTCCAGCATACGCCAGTGTTGTGCCTGTGCCTCGCGCACTCGGTGTGCGAAGACCTCGTTCAGGTAGTAGCGCCGCAATCGTTCCCAGTGATCGACGACTCGCTTCATCAGGGAGCCCACGAGTGGGGTTCCCCCTCGATCGCAGATGAACTCGTGGAGGCGAATGTTCGCCTCGGACCACTGGTCGAGATCTTCAAGGAGATCATCCATGTCGGTTAATAGTTCCTCCATTTGGGCGATGTCCTCATCGCTCATATGGCGACAGGCTGCTTGCCCACTGATGGTCTCCAGAGCTTCTAGAAGTTCGAATACCTCCGTGATCCGGTCTGCTTGGATCTCGGTGACTCTTGCTCCTGCGTAGGGCTCGATGGTAACGAGGCCGTCTGCTTGGAGTTGTTGCAGCGCTTCTCGGATGGGTATCTGGCTAACGCCGAGTTGGGAAACAAGCTCATCGATAAGCAAGCGTTCCCCTGGCTTGAGCTCACCCTGCAGAATCGCCGAGTGTAAGGCTTCGTAGGCTAATTCCTTTTTGCTGCGGAAAGAGGTAATGCGGCGCATGGTTCTTGTCTCCTCATCCTCACCGGGGGCTGGCAGCTCCCGGGCTCGCTAACGGCGTATTGCCAGGGATGCTCGCCGGTTTGTCCTCAAAGATCGGCCTTTTCAGGTGCTGGTTGGGACACGGCTTCAGACTGGCGTGAACGTGGTCGTGGGTCGGCTCGTAGCTTGAGTACGCTGCTCGTCAGAGGAGTGTGTCCATCCTATCAGGGCCAGAGCGAGAGGTCGTCTCTTGCCGTCGGTGCCATTCTTCACTGGAGCTGGCCTGGTTCTAAAGAACAGCTTGTCTATATTTTATATAGGGTGATGGGCCCTGTCAAACCAAGCTGAGTTGGAGGCGCGTTTCAAGCTGATGGTGGGATGCGAGCGTAGGCACTGAAGGGAACGCTCGGATGACTCTGGGAAGAGAACACCAGCTTTTCCGAGGAGTTAGCCGTTTTCACTCTGTTATGGATGGCTTCAAGCCCTCTTTCAATGCTCATGTGGCTTATTACCACAAATAGGTGGGCCAGGCTTGCGTGAGAGGACGGTGGGGATGCTATTCGGTAGGAAATTGTTCAAAACTCGTGAGTGATTTGCGAGTGTCTTCGAGTAAAATGGGTAGTAGCCCCGAGCGCATGGTCCTACATCGCAACAGGCAGTGGAGTCCCACCCTCCGAAGCCTTTCTCATCGTAGCCATGACCGGGGCATTTTTGTTGGTGTGAGCGATCGGACGTTGGTGCCTTGTCCCCCTCTTTGGGCAAGACCGTCTTCCTGGCTTATCATAAGGGGCGGTGCACTTCCAGAGTGCGCCGTACCTTGTTGTTGACCCGCGAGAAGGAACATGTCCCCCGAATTACGCTGTCCCGCACCACCTGCCAGCGTCTCGAAAGGCGTACATTCCGCGATTGTGGTAAAATCTCCATAGATGGCATTCTCAATCTCTATGCGTTTGCAGGTGCACCATGCCAGATCACAGGAAGCAACTTGCCGATGTCCTTGCCACCACAGTGATGCTGGCGGTGGGGTTTGTTACGCGCAATCCGCTCCTCCAGAACATCGCCATTGGCACTTCAGTTGAATGGGGGGCCGAGCTGGACTGGTCCGGGTGGGCCCGCGTGCGGGATCGGCGTCATCCAGACTGAGAGCGAGGAGAACTGCCGTGATGTATATGCCCGCAGCTCACGAATCGCAAATTTCGCGTGGAGGTGACGTACAGCGATGCAACGGTAGGCGTGTTCTACCTGGCCCTCTTCGTCGAGCGGTCGGTCGTGGTGGAGCTCAAAGCCTTTGCCCACCAGTTGACCAACGACGAGCGGGTGTAGGTTATCAATCGTCTCAAGGCCACACAGGCCACGGTGGTGCTCGTCTTCAACTTCGGGTGGCGACGGCTGGAGTGGATGCGGGTCTTCCCCGGCGCGGCCGGGCCTGTGCAGCGGATTGGTCGGGGCGATGCGATCAAAGCCCGACGGCGACATGCGCCGCCGGAATACATTCCGGCATCCAAACGAGCTCGTCATGAGTGAGACGCGACCGCCGTCCAGAAACAGTGGACAGATCCATTCGTGGATCCGTGAAAGATTCGTCGATAGCCCACCGCTGGAGGTATCCGGGCTGCTTGGGCGCGTGGATTGGGCCGCGTGGCTCGCGGGGCTGGCCGGGTTGTTCCTGGTGCTTGCCGTCTACACCGCCCGGGTGGGGCCGGAGCTGGCCCGCAACGCCTGGGCCACCGACGACGAGATCGCCTATCTCAACGGCGGGATCGAGATCCAGGAAGCGTGGGGAGGGCCGTTGGGGCTGCTACGTGGCCTCCTGAATGGCACCTTCACCCGGGCGGAGCGCGGTCCGCTCTATATGGCGCTGCTCTCCACCTTCGCCGAGCGCTCACTGTCCACCTTCGACCGGGCTCGCTCCCTCGATTTCTGGCTGGGTCTGGCCGGGCTGGTGCTCCTCTTCCTGGTCACCTGGCGTTGGTACGGGCTGCCTCTGGGCCTCGCTTTGGGGCTCGTCCTGGCGACCAACTCATACTACCTGCACAGCGTCGCCGTGGTTGGCGCCGAGGTGATCTTCGTCCCTCTGGTCGCGCTGACTCTGCTCGTCCTGGCCCGGGGTG
>JAGHDS010000115.1 GCA_021159845.1 Anaerolineae bacterium | reverse complement strand
AGGCTATGCAGGATGGCGTGAACCCGGCGGCGGAAGGCCTCCGGGTTCAGCGAGGTACGGCGCTGGCGCGGCTTATCTCGCAAGGCCTCCCACTCCGCCTGAACTTGGAGGCCCTGCACATGAGCCTCAATGAGATCCACAAGGTCTGGTTTCTGTTCAGCCAGTTTCAATATCAGGGCTTGCAGCCGGTCACGATCTAAGTCGGCCAGCAGGGCCTCAATGGATGGCCGGTCCTCGATCGTTTCCGGCGCGTGGATGCAAGTCAGCAGTGTAGCTACGATGTGCTTGCACCAGCCACCCCAATCATATGGGCAGCTACAGGAGGCCTCGCGGATGCCGCCCGCGTCGAAGGTGATGCGCACCTGGTAGGGCAGGTACTCGCTGCCCTCCACCTCGGCCAGGAGCTGTTGCCCGCGGCGGATCACCGAGAGCACCGCGCCCCGCTCGTAGTAGTCCAGGCCGCGCTCATAGGATTGAGGGGAGGTATGTTCATGGATGATAGCTTCGGTCAGATGGGATAGGGAAGATGAAAGGTTTGTTTCATGGCTACTCATAGCTTTCCTTATCGTACATACTCTTGCTCTCCTGGACTCTCTCGCATTAGCGGCGCTTCTTACGCTTGCGCTTTTTCTTGCGTGACTTAGGGGATCGCTTGCCAATGGGAGCTCGGGACCATTGAGCGAGTTGAGCATGGTCTGCGTCCGAGACGTTCGTGAACTCCACGAGGGGGATCGGGTTATCCTCATCACCTAGCGGCAAGTATCTCTTCTCTTCCGGAATGGCGTCCAGGTCAACAATACCTGCGATGAGGAGTTCATCACCGACGTCCCAGTGGGAGGGACTGTATTGGAGCATCTTGGCTATCTCTGCAGGATTGATGACCACGGTGGGGCAGCGGGTGCAAAACCAGCCAAAATCGCCACCCGTTATAAATGAATCCGCGAGCTCTCTACCGCGTCGGGTGAGGACGAGATATGCTTGATGACTTTGCCGTAATGGGCCACCACAACGAGGGCAGGAGCCAGGATGATCCTCGAAGGACTCGTAGAAGCACTCTCGCTGCTGGAGAATGTCGATGGAAGGTTCCTGCTCTGCGGAGGCCTTCTTCGTTTCATCCGTTGATCCGGCAGTCGAACGCCGTCGCCAGGGTGTTGGGAATTTCATGAAATGCTCCGCTTAGGGCTCTGTTTCTCAGGTGTAGCAATCGGCTGGATGGTGGTTGTTCGTAACTCAGTATACGCTCATGAATTGGCCTTGTTTCTATCGGACTTATCCAGTTACTGGAACAATGACAAGCCCTTCGTCTTCGCAAACTACTTGCCAGGTGCTATGCTGCCTCAACCTTCCGCGCAGGATTAAGCCGCTTAACGGAACTTGGATGAATCGCTCCACCGTGCGGCGAAGTTCTCTGACTCCATACTCTGGGCTATACCCTGCACGAACAAGGAATCTCTCGGCCTCTTCCTTAACCTCGAGCCTGACTTCATATTACCTCTGAAGATTCTCGCAAATTTCATCGAGGATGGATTCCAATGACAGGGCCGAGCTTACCCTCTCTGGCCTCCCGAGTCAGGTCTCGGCCATAGCGGTCAAGATAAGGCGTATTCCCTGCTGCCTTGGGCCGACTCTTTTTCAGCTTTTCGCCCACCGTGCGGGATAGTGCTTCTCGGATGACGTTCTCGTCGAGATGAAAACCGGTGTTAAGCAAAGAGCACAGAACCTCTGTCGCAGAGGGGATCAATCCACGTTGCTTGGCTAGAATGACCACCGCCAGGGTGCCTTTGAACCGCAGCCCGAAACTCCGCGCACACTTTCGTGCCGCGGCATCATCTAAGATGGCCATCCATCCTGGTTTGCTCAACGCATACGAAAGCACTGCTGTCTCTCCAGCTCCTAGGTCCCAGGCCAGGATTTCCGGCACAGGAGCAGCTTCTACAATCGTAAGGTACCCTTCAGCGATAAGGTGTCGTGCCGGATCGTCTGCCGGCCCGGCTTCGATCTCTGTAACCACAGCGCGGGGTACCATTACTCCATTAGTCAAGGCACGAAGTAAGTGCTCCTGTCCGATACGCGCCAAGACAATGATGGGCGAAGCGTTCAACACCCATCGCTCAGTCACCGAGGACCTCCGATACAATCTCATCGGCATCGTACTGGAAAGGCGAGACACCAAAGCGCGCTAGCGCCGTTATTATATCACGCCTTGAATCGCTGGTAGGACCACCTGCTGCGAGCGTCGCATCAGTCCGTTCAATTCCGCGAATCGGGCGAGCGGGGCGGTTGCCCACCCAGAATGGCCGTGATCCCGCCGTCCACGCAGATGGTTTGCCCGGTGATGTACTCCGATGCCTGGCTGCATAGGAACAACACCACTGTGGCCACGTCGATCGGCTGTCCCACCCGGCCCCAGGGGATCGGCTTGCCCCACGCCTCCGGATCGTACGTCGGATCCTCCCAGAATCGCTCCACTTCGATGGCACCGGGGCTGATATTGTTCACCGTGATGCCGTATGGCGCCAGCTCCTGTGCCATGCCCATCGTGAGCAGCTTCAGCCCTCCCTTGGTGGCCGCGTAGTGGGTGAAGCGGGGCACTGTCCGCTCGCCGTGGACTGATCCGATGTAGATGATCCGGCCGCCCTCGCCCTGACGCACCATGACCCGGGCGGCCGCCTGGCCGCAGAGGAACGCGCCCTTCAGATTGACGCCGTGCGTGAGGTCCCACACATCCTCGCTCAGCTCCAGGAATGGGGCTGGGATGGTAACCCCCGAGTTGTTCACCAGGATGTCCAGCCGGCCGAACTCGGCTACAACGGCGTCCACCATAGCATTGACCTGGGCCGACTGCGAGACGTCTGCCTGGACGGTCATCGCGCGGCCGCCCGCCTGTTGAATGACCTCCGCTACTTCCTCGGCCCCTTCCGCGCTACGATGATAGTGCGCGGCGACCCAGGCGCCCGCCTCGCCCAAAGCCAGCGCCAGCCCTTTGCCGATGCCCCGACCGGTTCCGGTCACCAGGGCGACCTTGCCGCTCAAATCCACGTGGAAGTCCATAGCTTCCCTCCGTATGCAAGCCGGACTTTGGACAGCGACTTCTGTCACCACGACGACAGGATAAGGAACCGCAAAGAACGCGAAGAGCGCTAAGGTCTTCTTAGTTCAGAAGAATTCCTTTCGGACTGCCTTGGCGCGTTAACAACCAAGTGAATAGCGAATTGCCCCTGGTCCTTTGCGATTAGAAAGGCAAACTGTCCAATCAAAAGATGAAGGGATCTCTGACTCCGGGGCGCTTACTTAGCCCGACATCATGAGCGCGGCTATGCCTCGCGAGGCGCGACCTGGGGGCGTGCTCGCCCATCGCCATCCGAACGCTCGGCTAACGGCACGGCCATGAAACCCATCGTGTATAGACGATAATAGGCACCCCGTTTGGCCAATAGCTCCTCGTGCGTCCCCCGCTCGATGATGCGCCCATGCTCCAGCACGATGATTTGGTCGGCCTGCACGATGGTACTCAGCCGGTGGGCGATGATGAAAGACGTCCGCCCTTTCAGCAGCCGGGCCATCGCCCTCTGAATCAAGCGTTCCGTCTGTGTGTCCACGCTGGACGTCGCCTCATCCAAAATGAGGATGCGCGGGTCGGCCAGCAGGGCGCGGGCGAAGGAGATCAGCTGTCGCTGCCCCACGGACAGGATGGCCCCGCCCTCTTCCACCTGGGTGTAATAGCCGCTGGGCAGGCGCTCGATGAACTCATGCGCGCCTACCGCCTTCGCTGCCGCGATGACCTCGTCATCCGTCGCGTCCAGCCGGCCGTAGCGGATGTTATCCATCACCGAGCCGCGAAACAGGAACGTCTCCTGGAGAACGATGCCCATCTGCCTGCGAAGCGAGGCGATGTCTACATCTCGGATATCGTAGCCATCGATGAGGATCCGTCCCGAGCCGACCTCATAAAAACGGCCTAACAGCAGGGCCAGGCTGCTCTTCCCCGCTCCTGTGGCGCCGACGAAGGCCACCATCTGGCCCGG
>JAGHDS010000423.1 GCA_021159845.1 Anaerolineae bacterium | reverse complement strand
CCTCGGATAGCCGAGTGGCGCGTGTCAACATGAGCAAGTCATCAATGAAGACGGCCATGCGATCCACGCCGTCCTGGATCTTCTGGGCATAGCTCTGCCCCTCAGGTCCCAGCTGATCACCATACAGCATCGACAAGGCCTCTGCATACCCGCGGACCGTCGTGAGTGGGGTCTTTAGATCATGGGTAACCGAGTAAGCAAACTCCGCCAACTCCTGATTACGCGTCTCCAGTTCGCCGAAAAGTTGGGCGTTCGAAATCGCTACAGCCGCCTGGTTAGCAAAAGTCTCCAACACTCGAATCGTGTTTATATTCGGCAACAAACCATCGACCGGCTCGTCCACAGAGAGGATACCTATAAGCTCATGCTCCTTTCCCCGATACATGGGGACCAAAAGCATGTCATCTGGATGCCAATACTCAGGACCATTGAGATCGTGCTCCAAACGAGAATGATATATCCGGGCACCGATGGAAACCTTACTCCAATCCACCTGGCCGTGGCGGATTAAGTAGGAATTGCTGACCCGAAACTCCGGCCGCAGGATCTCGGCAAACTCAGCATATGGAACACGCATCCCCAACAACGACTTCCTGGCATCCGGAGAGCCCGCTACAGCGGCCACCCGATACTCGTTTCCCTCACGCACATTGATAGCGGCTAGTCGAAACCCCAACACATCTACAACACCCTGAGCCACAGCGTTCAGCACATCTGACAAGCTCAAGCACCCATGCAACCGCTCGCTCACCGCTGCCACACCAGCCCATCGAGTTGTGTCACGATGGGCGCGATCCAACAAACGCGTGTACTTTAGAACCAGAGAGACCTGTTGGGCTCCACCCCTTAACACCAGCCAGTCCGCATCTGTCATAGATCGTTCACGTGAATATGCCACACCAATGACGCCCTGAGCACTTCGCGGCCCTGGAATGGGGACATAAGCTTGCGTCATGCCCGTGGCCAGGAGATCAAGCATCTCACGATTCCCCTCGCCGGGCGGGAAGACAGTCAATGACCGGTTCTCGCGGACAGCTCGAACAGCCGCTTCCTGGGAATCCAATGGTAAGTGCAAGTGGGAAACACGTTCGGGAGGGAGAAGGCCAGCGCTAGCGCGCCCTACCAGATATCCACCGTCAGAGGCCGAGGAATCCACTAAACCAATCCAACAAAAGCCAAATCCCAGCCGCTTCACGAAAATGCGAGCCACACCGTCTAAAACGTCGTCCAGGTCATCCTGCCGATTAGCTTCGGCAATGACCTCAGACAAGGCCGTCAAATATCGCTCAGCAGCGCTCACCAAGCTAACTCCTGCTATGAACCGAGGAGAACGGAACAGAGAAGAAGGGCCAACACGCTGGATGCGAATCAAGAGAAGAAATGTCTTTGGAGCACGCTTAGCCCCCCTTGCGAGAGCTACCACACTCCGCAGTAATCCAATATCACATTTAATCATACCGCAGATTTTCCTTCGGAGCAAATTCACCAGGGATGGTAACTGTTCACTGTTGGGGTAAAAGGGGTTGGCTGCGCTGCATCCTCGCACGTCGGGTCTCACGAAGTTGTGTGCCCTGCAGCCAAACAAGCCGAGGGCTCGTTGGCCCCCCTCCCCCAATTCGCTCCGCTGGGCGTGGAAGAAGGGGATCCGGGGGATGAGGGCCATCCGCGGCCAAAGCACTTAAATCCAGACGCCTGTATTGAGTGTGTCTTCACTCGCATCGCTCACCGGACGCCAATAAGCTCTAGTGGTGGGAACGGTGAACAGTTATCAAATTTGACCCTCTATCTGCCTTATGTTAGAATCCTTACTCGTGGATTTGATGCTGATAATGGCGATCAGTGGTCAACACTTAGTGGTTTCGTCACAGGGGATGTCATCGGATATTTGCATAATGGAAAGTTTGGGAGGAGTGAGCATTGCCTACGATTAATCAGCTTATACGTAAGGGCCGAAAGCGTGTGACGAAGAAGGAGAAGGCGCCGGCGTTGCGGTTTAACCACAACGCGTTAACTGGCCGCACAGAGCGCACTAAGAAGGGATCACCGCAGCGGCGGGGGGTTTGCACTCAGGTGCGTACTATGACGCCGAAGAAGCCGAATTCCGCTCTACGCAAGATCGCGCGTGTGCGATTGACGAATGGCGTGGAAGTCACGGCTTATATCCCCGGTGAAGGGCATAATTTGCAAGAGCACTCTGTGGTGCTCGTGCGTGGCGGCCGCGTGAAGGACTTGCCCGGCGTGCGCTACCATATCGTGCGTGGCGCCCTGGATGCGGCTGGCGTTGAGAACCGCAAGCGTGGTCGATCCAAGTACGGGGCCAAGAGGCCCAAGTAATTCCATCGTTGAGATATGAAGGGGGGAGCGGATCCCTACTCTTACATCCCAGGTGATCGCGTTCCTGTCCTGGTTCTCGGTATCAAGATGCAGGACAAGAGATGCTGGCTAGTGCGTCTCGCGTCTTGCATTTTGTGTCCTGTTGATGATCTATTTTTTGCTTAAGTGAGTGGGCTCTTGCCTTTCGTCTGATAATTACAATGGCGGGGTTCACAGACTTATCAGGCAGAAGAAGAGTGGAAGGAGTCGGATATGCCCAGACGCAATCGTCCACCCAGACGTGTGGTTCAGCCGGATTGGAAATATAATAGCGAGTTGGTGGCTCGGCTGATCAATAAGGTGATGCTGAATGGGAAGAAGAGCGTCGCCGAGAGGATCGTTTACGACAGCATGGAAATCATAGAGCAGCGGCTGAACCGGCCTGCTTTGGATGTCCTGGAGCAGGCTGTGCATAATGCCATGCCGCTCATTGAGGTGCGTCCTCGGCGTGTGGGTGGTGCCACGTACCAGGTGCCGGTGGAGGTGCCGCCTCATCGCCGGCTGAGCCTGGCGTTGCGGTGGTTGGTACAGTTCGCGCGTCAGCGACCTGGTAAGTCTATGGCGGAGAAATTGGCAGCGGAGCTCATGGACGCTTATCAAGGGCAAGGTGCCACGATTAAGAGACGTGAGGATACGCATCGCATGGCGGAGGCCAATCGCGCTTTCGCTCATTACCGTTGGTAACCCTTGGCTGAAGTATGCAGGATGCCCACGGCAAGTTTAGGTGATCAGGATGACCAGAGAGGTCCCCCTTGACCGGTTGCGCAATATCGGCATCATCGCTCACATCGACGCCGGCAAGACGACAACAACGGAACGGATCCTCTTCTACACCGGGCGCACGTACCGCCTGGGTAATGTGGATGAGGGGACCACGGTTACGGACTGGATGGAGCAGGAGCGGGAGCGCGGCATCACCATCACATCGGCCGCGATCTCGTGTACCTGGAAGGATATCCAGATCAATATCATTGATACGCCGGGGCATATCGATTTCACAGCCGAGGTGCAACGTTCATTACGTGTGCTGGACGGCGGTGTCGTGGTCTTTGATGCCGTCAACGGCGTTGAACCGCAGTCTGAGACGGTTTGGCGTCAGGCGGATCGCTATCATGTGCCACGCATTTGCTTTGTGAACAAGATGGACCGGGTGGGTGCCGACTTCTGGCGTACGGTCGAGATGATCGAGACCCGCTTGAATGCCCATCCGGTCGCTATCCAGATCCCCATCGGGGTTTACGATTCCTTTCGGGGGATGGTGGACCTGATCGAGGAAAAGGCTTGGATCTTCTCTGACGAGCTAGGAGCACGCCCGGAGCAGGTTGATATCCCCGACGATTTGGTCGACGAGGTCGCTCGGCGTCGGGAGCAAATGATCGAGGTGATCGCTGACGCCGATGAGGATATTCTGAATAAGTACCTGGAGGGAGCCCCGATCTCGCCTGAGGATCTTCGTCGAGCATTGCGCCGGGCTACGATCGCTGGGGATTTGGTTCCCGTCCTGTGCGGATCGGCCCTCAGGAACAAAGGCGTACAGCCGCTGTTAGACGCGGTGGTCTATTACCTACCATCGCCGTTGGATATCCCGCCCATCCAAGGTGTGAACCCCAAGACGGAAGAGGTCGAAGAACGAGTACCCGATCCCGATGGGCCGCTGGCTGCTCTTGTGTTCAAGATCGCCTCGGATCCCTACATGGGACGGTTGGCTTACCTGCGCGTCTACTCGGGGACCCTGCATACCGGGGATCAGGTCGTCAATGCCAACAAGAATCGGAAGGAACGCATTGGCCGCCTGGTCCGTATGTACGCGGACAAGCGGGAGGACATCGACGTCATCTACGCAGGGGATATCGGCGCTGTGCTGGGCCTGAAGCAGACATTTACGGGGGAGACGCTCTGCTCAGCGAATGCTCCCATCCTGTTGGAGTCGATCCAATTCCCGGAGCCGGTGATCTCCGTTGCTATTGAGCCGCGTACTCAAGCCGATCAGGATCGTATGGCGGAAGCGCTGCGTCGTCTGGCAGAGGAGGATCCTACCTTCCGTGTGCGCACCGACGAGCAGACGGGGCAGACTTTGATCTCGGGGATGGGGGAGCTACACCTGGAGGTTCTGGTCGATCGGATGCTACGTGAGTTCCGCGTGCATGCGAACGTCGGGCGTCCGCAGGTGGCTTACCGCGAGACGATCACGCAACGGGCGCGGGCGGAGGGCCGGTTCATCCGCCAGACGGGGGGAAGAGGGCAATATGGGCATGTATGGCTCGAGGTGGAGCCGTTGCCTCCGGGGCGCGGTATCGAGTTTGAGAATGCGATCGTCGGCGGCGTCGTGCCTCAGGAGTTTATCCCGGCTGTAGAGGCGGGCGCCCGTGAGGCGCTGGAGAGTGGTGTCTTGGCCGGGTTCCCGGTCGTCGATATTAAGGTACGGTTGGTGGATGGCTCGTATCACGAGGTGGACTCCTCGAGTATAGCCTTCAAGATCGCGAGTTCGATGGCGACGCGCGAGGCTGTCGAGAAAGCGCAGCCTGTGTTGTTGGAGCCGGTCATGCGGGTCCATGTCGTCGTTCCGGAGCCGAATACCGGGGATGTCATCGGTGACCTGAGCTCCCGTCGTGGGGAGATCCAGGGGTTGGAGCCACATGGCGCGGGTATGCAGCTCATTCGGGCGTTGGTGCCATTGGCGGAGATGTTCGGGTATGCCACCCGGCTGCGCTCGGTAACTCAGGGGCGTGGCACGTTCACGATGGAATTCGATCACTATCAAAGAGTGGAAGCGTCCTTGATGGAGCGCATTATGATGGGAGGGCGCTAAATCGCGTGGAGTGAGATTTGCCTACATGGCATGATGCAGGTATAATGTCGAGGTTGTGCCCACAGGAATCCGTTGTGTGAGATAGATCGTCGCCAGTGCTTTGTCGGCGATCGCAGGTATATCGTCTGTGTAATCTTCGCGAGGAACGCGGGTACGCCGCGTGTCATATTAACCGGCCCCGGGTTCCTCATTTGTGCCTACCGGCCACTCTCGCCGGGGGATGAATATCGAACATCAGACCGTGTTGACTACTAAGTAAGGAAAGGAGTATAGCCGATGGCCAAGCCGGTATTTCAGCGGACGAAGCCGCATGTCAACGTAGGGACGATTGGCCATATTGATCATGGCAAGACGACGTTGACGGCAGCGATTACGAAGGTATTATCGCTGAAGGGGTTAGCGG
>JAGHDS010000177.1 GCA_021159845.1 Anaerolineae bacterium | reverse complement strand
TCGCTGTCCAAATCGCACAACATGGCCGGCTGGCGCATTGGGATGGCGGTTGGCAATGCGGTGGCGGTAGAAGCGCTGGGACGTGTCAAGAGCAATATTGACTCCGGCGTCTTCCTGGGCATCCAGGAGGCGGCCATCGCGGCGCTCACCGGCGATCAGAGCTGGCTGAAGGAGCGCAACGCTATCTATCAGGAGCGACGTGACATCATCGTGCAGACACTGAACGAGGTTGGGCTGGAGGCCAAGGCCCCTCAAGCAAGCCTGTACGTGTGGCCCAAGGTGCCCAAGGGCTATACATCCGCCGAGCTGGCAACCCGACTCTTGGAGGAGATCGGCGTTTCCATGACGCCCGGTACGGCCTTCGGTGAGCACGGGGAGGGGTATTTGCGCGTCTCCCTGGGCACGCCCACAGACCGGGTGCGAGAGGCGATGGAGCGCGTGCGGCAATTCAAACTGTGAGGGTTAAAGTGCCGGCCCCCCAGCTCCGGCCAGAAGTGGGGGGCTAGCGATTGCCCCATATCATCCCCAGAGAGAACCCTCGCGCAGGCATGACGAGGGTACAACCCATTTCGACGGAATAGGAGGTGATCGTATCCCCAGAGACCTGATCGTCACGGACGAAGGGCCCGAACGCGGGCTGCTGGTAGGTGTGGAGATCACAAGCCGGCCTTCCCCCTGGCCGCTGGAGGACTCCCTGGACGAGCTAGAGCAGCTCGCCCGCACCGCCGGCATCGCGGTCGTCGGCAGGCTGACGCAGCGGCTGGATCATCCGAACCCGGCCACCTTCATCGGCTCGGGCAAGGTGGAGGAGCTTGTGGCCCTGCGCGCCGCGCTGGACGCCGATGTGATCCTCTTCGATGATGAGCTTTCCCCCCGACAGCAGCGCGAGCTGGAACGCGCCTTCGACGATGAGATCAAGATCATTGATCGTACGGCGCTGATCCTAGACATCTTCGCCCGACATGCGCACACCCGCGAGGGAGCGCTACAGGTGGAGCTCGCCCAGTACGAGTATCGATTGCCGCGATTGACCCGGGCGTGGACTCACCTGGCCCGACAGGCAGGCGGGTCAGCAGGGCGGGGTGGCATTGGCGGCGTGGGGTTACGCGGTCCTGGCGAGACCCAGTTGGAGGTGGATCGCCGGGAGATCAACCGGCGGATCGCACAGCTCCGACGCGATCTAGAGGAGGTGCGACGGCACCGGGAGCTCCACCGCCGACATCGAAGGCGAGCCGGGCTTCCCGTCGTGGCCATCGTCGGCTACACCAACGCGGGGAAGTCCACGTTGCTTAATGCCCTGTCCGGAGCCAACGTGGTGGCTGCCGATCAACTCTTTGCCACGCTGGATCCGACAACTCGCAAAGTTGAGCTGCCCGGCGGACGCCAGATACTTTTCACCGATACCGTCGGGTTCATCCAAAAGCTGCCCACGCAACTAGTGGCCGCCTTTCGGGCCACCCTGGAGGAGGTGACCGAGGCAGATGTGCTTTTGCATATTGTTGACATAACACATAAATTGGCTTTGGAGCAGGCGGCCACGGTGGGGGAGGTATTGCGGAGCCTCGGAACGGCGGATAAGCCGACCGTAATCGCTCTGAACAAGATCGACCTGGTGCCTGATCCTGAAGTGGTGGCTGACGCCTTGCGCATCTTCCCAGAGGCGGTGACCATCTCCGCCCTGAAGGGTAGGGGGCTAGACGATCTGTTGGCCCGGGTGGAGGAGGTTTTGCAGGGGAGCATGGTCCCCGTGAGAGTCCTGCTACCGTACAGCGAGGCGGAGCTACTACATCAGCTGCACGAGCGCGGCAGTGTGGAGTGGGAAAAGCACACGAAGGAGGGCACTGTGGTGGAGGGACGAGTCCCGCCGTGGCTCTTAGCTCGCCTGGAAGGATACCGGATGAGGTAGCATCATCCTGGTTGGGAAGTGCGACGCACTTCCAGGGAAGAGGATAATCCCCTTTTTGCTCTCGGCATCCACGCACGACATTGTACTCCTCTTACTCAGGCGCCCCGCGATTCATCTACTTCTCCGCTCAAGCGGTGCTGGTCGTGATCAACGATCACGAGGGACAGAGGGGAAATAGAAAGCCATCGGCGTCTTCGAGACGCCAGAACTCTGTCAACGTTTGGCGATAAAGGAGCTCATATTATGCAACAGGCGGACGTGGTTTATCGGGCCGTCCAGGAGAAGATTGACGCTATTTTGAAGGCCTCCGCTATCAGCGGGTGGCGGTTCCGCATTGGAGCGCTGGAAGGCTCCCAGGCGCCCGGCTTCGACGACAGCGATTGGGAGATCACGAGGCTCCCTCGTACCTGGTCATCGGCGGAAGGGGAGGCGTGGTTTCGGACAACGCTGGATCTACCTGCCGAGGTGGAGGGCATCCCCTTAGTCGGATCTACGCTGGAATTGGTTGTCTTCATGACCATCGGTGCCAGCATTTATGTGAATGGCGAGGAGAAGTATCGAGAGCCGTCGTGGGCTGATACCCGGGCGATCCCGCTAGTGCTCACTGAGGATTACCAGCCCGGCTCTCCCTGGACGTTGGCTGTGCGTTGCAACGCCGGCGATGGCTTCGGCGTCTTCATCGCTGCCGATCTGCGTTTCAGCAATCTGGCAGACGTCATTTTCCGCATCAACCTGGTTCGTATGCAGATGGCCTTCACGCGTTTCCTGGCGGAGCAGGAGGGCGCTGCGATACCTGGCGGGATGGCCGCGTGGGAGCGCGCCGCGGCAGCGCTGGACCTGGAGGCTTTGGAGGGCAACGACTGGGATAGATGGTGGAGCAGTGTGGAGGCGGCTCAGGCCGAACTCGCGCCCTTCGCCGAGAAGGCCAAGGAGTATACTGCCCATCTCGTTGCGCATAGCCATATAGACATGAACTGGCTGTGGCCCTGGTCCGAGACGGTGGAGGTTTGCCGGAGGGATTTCACCGCCGTTGATCAGCTTATGGAGCGTTACCCCGAATTCCGTTTCTCGCAGAGCCAGGCGTCGACGTACCGTGCTATGGAGACGTACTACCCGGAGGTGTTCAGCCGCATTCAGGCCCGGGTGGGGGAGGGGCGTTGGGATGTCACGGCGGCCACCTGGGTCGAAGGAGACTTGAACCTGGCAGCTGGTGAGTCGCTTGTGCGGCAGATCCTGCACGCGCGTCGGTATACGCAGAGCCGTTTCGGCGTTGAGCCACTCATCTGTTGGGAACCGGATACTTTCGGTCACCCCGCGACGTACCCACAAATACTGAAGAAGAGCGGACTTCAGTTTTACTACTTCTGCCGCGCGGGGAAGGGGCAGCCGCTCTTCTGGTGGGAAGGGCTTGATGGCTCTCGGGTGCTCGCCGTGCAAGATCCGCGCGGCTATGGCGGCACGATCGAGGGGGTGGGCGTATCGGATGTGGTGGAAAGCGTCATGGATTTCAGCGGCCGCTATAAGACCCGCCGCGGCCTATATGTGTACGGCACTGGGGATCACGGCGGCGGGGCGACGGCCCGAGACATTGAGGCCGCTCGGGTCATCGACGCCACACCGTTCCTGCCTAGAGCGCAATGCAGCTCTACTGTGGCATTCTATCAGAAGGCGCTGGAGGACTCCCCTGAATTGCCTGTGGTGCGCGGTGAACTGAATACCGTCTTCGAGGGGTGCTATACCAGCCATAGCGACATCAAGCGGATGAACCGGGATGGCGAAAATAGTCTATTGACAGCAGAGACGGCGGCCACTGTAGGGGCTCTCATGGCGGGCGTCTCGTACCCCCTAGAGGATATGGCTGAGGCCTGGCGCACGCTCAGCTTCCATCAGTTCCACGATATCCTGTGTGGTTGTGCGATCGGCGTGACTTACCGGGAAGCCCGGGAGCAGATGGAGCGGATGATGAGGGTAGCCCAGCAGTCGACGGCGAGCGCTCTATCTGCGCTGGCGTCAGCCGTGGACACCGGCGTTGGGGAGGGGCCTCGCATCGTCGCCTTTAATCCGCTGGCCTGGGAGCGTGACGATGTCGTGCGCGTGCCGCTCGGTGAGCTTGGCGACATCGCACCGACTGCTGTCGAGGATGACCAGGGGCGCCGCTTACCTGTCCAGGTGCTCGGCGATGAGCTTGTCTTCGTGGCCAAGGATATCCCCTCGTTGGGGGTCCGAGTCTACCGTCCTGTGAGTGAGCCAGCGGACGATGGGGGAGCGATCGTACGGGCGGATCCGCAAGGAAATGTGTTGGATAACGGCGTCCTGCGGATTCGGGTACATCCCGCATCCGGGGCACTGGATCAGTTGGTTGACCTCGAGGCGGGGCGAGACCTGGTCGAGCCGAAGACCGGACGTGGGCCGGAGGCTAAGATGGACGCCGGGATGCTTAACAGGT
>JAGHDS010000421.1 GCA_021159845.1 Anaerolineae bacterium | reverse complement strand
TCTTTACCCACTTCACGCCCATGGCGATCAATTCGGGCAGCCATCGATCGCGGATGCGGCCGATGCCGATGGCGGCGGGGTACCCCGCGCTCCAGTGGACGCCGATGCCGGTATCCCCTTCTGGCCGTGGATATTCATGAAGCTCCATGATTCACCCCCTCTGGTGCGATCCCCCGGCCCGCGGCGGGATATGTTCACGGCCGGTAGACACGAGGAGTCATTTCGGGCCGAGGTGCATAATCGCAAGTCAGGGGCGAAGCGTTGCTTCGCCCCCGTAGGATGCTGCACCAGATCGTCCATCGCCGTAGGCCATTATGCTCCGCTAGGGGCTCCAAATAAGAGCTTATCTTGTAACCACGCGATGATCTGGTCGCGTGGCACCGCCTCTTGCGTGCTTGCTTCCAGATCTCGGACGGTCACGACGCCCTGGGCGATCTCGTCCTCTCCCAGGATGAGCGCGAAGCGAGCGCCCGCGCGGTTCGCAGACTTCATCTGTGACCTCAGACTACGGTTTCCGAACCCGTATAGTGCTGAGAGCCCGGCCTCTCGTAGCTTCATCGTCAGTCGGAAAGCCTCAACGTGGGTTGCCTCCCCGACGTGTGCCACGAACAACTTGGGCTTGGGCAACGACGGTGGCTCGATCCCCTGTTCTTTCATGGTGAGTATCTGCCGCTCGATGCCCGATCCGAACCCGATACCCGGCGTGGGAGGGCCGCCCAGCTCCTCGATCAGCCCGTCATACCGTCCACCGCCGCACACCGCGTTCTGTGCCCCGATCCCCTCGGCGTAGACCTCGAAGACGGTCTTGGTGTAGTAGTCCAGCCCGCGTACCAGCCTGTGGTTGACGGTATATGACAACCCGATCGCGTCGAGGTGAGCTCGAAGGCCGGCGAAGTGGGCTTTACAATCGTCGCACAGGTAGTCGGTGATGTGAGGCGCTCCGGCGATGACCGGCTGGCATTGCTCGTTCTTGCAGTCCAGCACCCGGAGCGGATTACGCTCCAGGCGACGTTTGCAATCGTCGCAGATCTCGTTTTCATGCTGTCGGTAGTAGGCGACCAGTTCCTTCAGGTAGCCTGGACGGCATTTCGGACAGCCGGTGCTGTTAATCTGTAGGGAAAGGCCGCGAAAACCCAGCCGTTTGAACAAGTGCCACGCGACGGAGATGACCTCTGCGTCTACCGCCGGGTCCTGCTCGCCGATGACTTCTACATTAAATTGGTGATGCTGCCGATATCGTCCGGCCTGGGGGCGTTCGAAGCGGAAGATGGGGCCGATGGAGTACAGCTTCACTGGCTGCGGGCGCACCCGCATACCATGCTCCAGATAGGCGCGCATGACGCCGGCCGTGAACTCCGGCCGCAATGTAATCTCCTCGCCGCCCTTGTCCTGGAAGGAGTACATCTCCTTATCTACGATGTCGGTGCCCTCGCCCACGCCGCGGATGTACAAACTGGTCGTCTCGAAGATTGGCGTGTCAATCTGCTCGAAGCCAAAAAGAGCGGCCGTCTCGTGGATGTTGTTGATCACATACCGCCAATACGGCCACTCTTCCGGCAGAATATCGTGAGTTCCTCTCGGTGCCGTGTACAATGCTTTTCACCCTCCCAGAAATACTGGCTCATTATATCCGATTTCGCCCGCGCTGTCTACCACAACTCGCAAGGCATCCGCTTCGAAAATCGAATAGGTGAACGTTGATGACGCAGAAAAAGCCGATCTACGCAGATGAAAATTAGCGAAGATCCGCGCTCATCAACGTCATCCGCATTCTTATCCTCATCGGTATCGACTGTCCATCTTCATCGTTATGCGGTGTGCAACTGCTTATGGGGACTGTTCACCGTTGGGGCGTAGGGAGAGGCCCTTTCATTTCCCCTCGATCTCCACGTCCGCGCTCATGCCCCAGCGCAGACCTTCCGGCTTCTCATCCAGCGAGACGATCACTGTGTAGACCACGTCGCCGCCTACAATGTTGGCCTGGGGCGCGATGCGGGCCACCCGGCCGTGGACTTCCGCCCCCAGTGCCTCCACATAAACGGTAGCCTTCTCCCCCACAGCCACGCGCGCCACATCCCGTTCGCTCAGATCTGTGGTTTCCACCCGCAGGCTGTCCAGGTCGGCCAGGGTAAGCACACGCTGAGCAGGTTGCACCAACTCGCCCGGGTTGGCGTAGCGAGCAGTGATGACACCAGCAAAGGGAGCTCGTAGCTCGGTGTTGGCCAAGTCCGCCTGGGCCGCCTGCAATGCCGCCTGAGCTTGGGCTACGGCCGCTTCCGCCGCGGCGATCTCCGCAGGCTGCGCCCCAGCGACCAGCAAGTCCAGCTCGGCCTGGGCCATGTGCACCTGTGCTTGAGCGGCCGCGATCTGGGCCGCGGTGGCCGGGTGTTCCAGGCGATCCAGCGCCGCCTTGGCCTTCTGCAATCGCGCCCGAGCCTCGGCGACCACATCGGCCGACGGTTTGGCGAACAGGGCATCATAGCGAGCCTTGGCCGCTTTATAATTGTTGGTCGCCTGCTGCAATGCCAGGCTCTCCGGCAGCATGGCCACGTCGTTGCGCCAGGATACCCGGTCATAAGCGGCCTGAGCTTGCTTGAGCGCGGCCTCGGCGTTAGCCAGCTCAGCCTGGGCAGCGATGCGCTCCACCTCACTGGGCCCCTCGAACAGATGATTGAGTGCCGACTGGGCGGCCTCCACCTCTGCCTTCGCCGCCTCAATCTCCGCCGGCCGCGCCGACTCGGTAAGCTGGGCCAATTGAGCCTGCGCCACCTCCAAACGAGCGCGCGCCGCTGCCACCTCCTGAGGTCGCGGCCCTGCCTTCAGCTCGGCCAGATGCGCCTGAGCGGCCTGTAATCTCGCTTGTGCCTGGACCACGGCTGCCTTCGCCGCGGCGTTATTCAGCGTGGCCAATAGCTCATTCGCCTGCACATGGTCGCCCACATCCACGGCTATAGTCCCCACCCAACCGGCGATGGGGAAGCCCAAATCCGCTTTCAGCGCCGGCACGATCGTCGCCGATGCCTTCACCACACCGCCGTCCGTCCGCAGCGGAATGGGCGGGATAGGAGTAGCCGTGGGAGCGGAATCCGGCGTGGGTTCCTGGCCACAGCCTATCAGCAAAACGAGAGCGAGCAAGAGCCCGGGGAATCCATGCCATAGTCGTCTGCCGCCCATGATGTCGCCTCTGGAACTTGCACGCCATCGTCCACCACCCGGCCGTCGCGCAGCCGGATCACCCGGCGGGCAAAGCTCACCACGCGCGGGTCATGGGTGGCGAAGACGAAGGCCGTGCCCGTTTGCTCATTGAGCCGCTGCATAATCTGCATGACCTGCCGGCCGTTCTCCGTGTCCAGGTTGGCTGTGGGCTCATCCGCCAGGACCAAAGAGGGCCGGGGAGCCAGGGCACGAGCGATGGCCACTCGCTGTTGCTCGCCACCGCTCAACTGGTCCGGCCGACGATTGGCCTTGTCAGCCAACCCCACCGCATCCAACAGCTCCGTAACCCGCCGGCGCCGCTCGTCAGCATCGACATCATTCAACAGCAGAGGCAACTCCACGTTCTCATAGGCACTCAGCACCGGGATGAGCGCAAAGAACTGAAAGATAAAGCCGATCTGCTCCCGGCGCAGGTCGGCCCGCTGGTCGGCTTCCAGGCGAGTGACATCCCGCCCATTGATCTGGATCACACCGCTATCCGGCCTATCCAGGCACCCCATCAATTGCAACAGGGTCGTCTTACCCGAGCCGGACGGGCCTACAATAGCGGTGAACTCGCCGACCTCGATGTCCAACGTGATCTGGCTAAGAGCTGTGGCAGTTACCTCGCCGGTGATGTACGTCTTAGTCACACCCTCAAGTCGAATCACTGGCATGTTGATGCTCCTCAGCCTCAACGCGCTACGAGTACGATACCTCGGGCAGTACCTACAGCGCCCGAAGTGCTTCCACAGGCTCCAAACGGGAGGCAAACCAGGCCGGGTAAAGAGCAGCCAGCACGACCACAAAGAGCGTAGCCGCTCCCAAGCCCGCGAACAGGCCGGGCATGAAGCGAGCATACATCCTCGTACCCATGAGATAGGCTCCCCCGCCAACCGTTGCTACATCGCCGATTGCCAGGCCCACGTGGGCAAGGTAAGCCACACCAATGGAGCCTACCATCGCGCCAGCGAGAATGCCAGCCATCCCCAAGAGGATGGCCTCGAGCAGAAACATGATTCGGATCTGAGCGGAGCGCATTCCCAGCGCCGACAGGATACCGATCTCCCGTACTCGCTCGAACACGGCCATGAGCAGGGTGTTGGCAATGATGACAGCGACGATCAACATGACGATAAGGTCCAAGATATAATAAAAGCTAAGCCCGACCCGGGCAGTGGCCAGCAATATTGCATTGAGATCCTTCCAGGTAAGAACCTTTAGGCCAGGGCCCTGAAGGGCTGCAGTCACTTTATCTGCCTGATCCGCATGACGGAGCATGACGACCACGGCGCTGGCTCGGTCGCCAGTGCCGGCGAAAGCCTGGGCTTTGGCTATCGGCAGGAAAATGCTGTTCTGGTCGTAGAACGGTAACCCCGTGGTGAACAGGCCGCGAATGATGAAAGTACTCTCTTGTGCTCGACCGCTGGCATCAACGATGTCCAACACAATCTTCCGTCCGACATCTACCCCCAGCTCATCAGCCAGCCGCTTCCCGATGAGGATGCCATTGCGGTCATCAGCCGTCAGGAACGCCCCTGCGGTCGTGGCATCCCGGATGGGCTGGTAGACGGGAGATGAGACGTCGATGCCAAAGACCCGCACGCCAGCGGAGTCGTCGGATGTGTTCACTATACCATTGAGCCACAACACTGGAGCGGCATACTTCACCTCTGGTAAGGCCTGGGCCCTCGCAGCCAGGGCCTCAGGCTCCTCCAGCAAGTCCTTCCACTTCAGGCTGAGCTTCTCCTCCTCGTACGAATCCTTGCGCACCTGCACATGTCCGGTCTGATAGCGAATGCTATACTGCAGCGCATCCTCGAGAGCCCCCTGCACCAGGCCATTGAGCACCATAAGCAGGGCCATTCCGAGCGCCACGGCGATCAAAGACAACGCGGTGCGCCGTCGGTTCCGCATCAAGTCACGTGCCCCGATGACCCATAGCCGTCTCCAGGCCACTTCACCGCCCTCCTTACCCCGCTTCAGGCACCATCACACATGATGCAACGCCTCCACCGGCTCCTTGTGCGCGGCCTGCCAGGCCGGGTAAAGGGAGGCCAGCGCGGCCACAACGATCACTAAAACACCTCGATTGGCCACATCGACCGCCGATAGGCTGGGATAGATGCGGGTCCCCATCAGCGCGCTGACTTCCCCCATGCCGGAGGCGTAGGAGACATCAAAGCCCACCTCACCTAACCACAAGTTGACGAGCAACCCGAGAAGTATGCCGGCCGCCGCGCCAAGGATGCCAATGAACGTCCCTTCAAGCAGGAACAGGCCGAGGATCTGACGTCCCTTCATACCCAGTGCGGCCAATACGCCCATCTCCCGGGTACGCTCGAACACCGCCATCATCATGATGTTGAGAATGCCGATGGCAGCGATGAGCACCAAGACAATGCCGAAGAAGCTGGTAAAGGCCTTCTTAGTTTGAATGGTCTGCTGAATCTCCGGCCGCAGGTCCTGCCAGGAGTCTACTTCGTAGCCGGGTAAGGCCGCCCGCAGGGTCGGCAACACTTTCCTCTCCTGCCCGACCTTCTCGAGGAAAACAGCGACCTCGGTCGCCTGACCGTGCAGGCCGTACAAGCTTTGCGCCTCTGGCAACGTGATGAGCACGGTCACCTTCTCCGCATCCGGCATACCCAGGTCATAGATACCGACAACGGTCATGGTGCGTTGGCGCATGACCTCGTTCTTAGCACGACCTACCAAGGTGACCCGGTCGCCAACGCCCACCTGAAGCAGCTCCGCCAACCCTTTCCCGATGACGATGGCATCCCCCTCGCCTGGCTGGAGGAAGCGCCCACGGCTGACATGCTCCGCCTGTAGACTGAGAGGAGCTTCCACCTCTGGCTCGATGCCGGAGATGACCACGGGATATGAGCCCTCGCGACTGCTGACCATGCCAGTGGTATTGATGCGCCGGGCTACAGCCACCACATGCGGCTGGGCCCGGGCGGCCCTCACCACCGCATCGGCATCCTCCAGCGGCAGAAGGGGATAGCGGCTGACCCGGCCCAGGTACCCCGGCGCGTGCACCTGGACGTTGCCCCCATACAAGCGTACAGCGTTGCCAAAGATCGTCTGATCTGCCCCCTCTAACATGCCATCGAAGAAGAGGAGCAAAACCACGCTCAAGACGATGGCCACCAAGGCAATGGCAGTACGGCGCCAGTTGCGCCAGACATTACGCCAGGCAAGCTTGCAGAACTTCGCCATTCGCCTGTCTCCTTACTCCTCGGGCCTTGAGTGACGGGTTCACATACCTAGCTACTCGTCGTCAGGTATCCCCGGCTGCCCTCATGGCTATTATAGGGTGGCCGCATCGGCGGTCAAGTGGAAGATCCATCCGGCCACTGAAGGATCTATAACCAGGCGACGGTGCGCTTGCAAGGTATCTAACGTGAGGATAGAATGTGGTTGTTACGAACCGAGCGTTCACAATCGTCGTCAGACATTACTCCAAAGGAGGACCTGCATGTCGCAAGAACAGCTTCCTGACTGGCAAAACCACCAGGTAATCGGACGGAATAAGGAACCAGCGCACGTGCCACTAGTTCCCTACCCGGATGAGGCCTCGGCACTGCGCGCGGACCGTTACGCGTCCCCGTATCTGAAACTCTTGAACGGCCTGTGGAAGTTCTATTTCGCCCCGAATCCCGCATCTACCCCTGACGGCTTCTTTCGCCCTGATTTCGACGTATCGGGCTGGGATACGATCATGGTGCCGGGGAATTGGCAGCTCCAGGGGTACGACATCCCCATCTACACCAACGTCCAATACCCGTTCCCCATCGATAACCTGCCCCAGGTGCCGGAGGAGGACAATCCCACTGGGTGCTATTGGCGTACTTTCACCGTCCCGGCGGAGTGGGAAGGACGCCAGATCTTCATCCTCTTCGAGGGGGTGGACTCCGCATTTCACCTCTGGGTCAATGGCGAGCTTGTGGGATACAGCCAGGGCAGCCGGCTGCCAGCCGAGTTCAACATCACCCGCTACCTGCGGCCGGGCGAGAATACACTGGCTGTGCGAGTGTACCGCTGGTCGGATGGCAGCTATCTGGAAGACCAGGACTTCTGGCGGCTGAGCGGCATCTATCGAGATGTATACCTATGGGCCGCGCCGCCCGTCCACGTGCGCGACTTTCGGATCGTGACCGACCTGGACGAGGCGTACCAGGATGCCGTGCTTCGGATCCAGGCTAAGGTGCATAACTACAGCAACCAGGACGCGACCGACCACGTCGTCGAAGTCATGCTCTACGACGCTGAGGGACAACCTGTCTTCGACGAGCCCATCGCGGCCCCGGTCAACGTAACAGCCGGCGAGGAGATCACTGTCGATCTGGAACAGGTTGTATCCAACCCGGAGAAGTGGTCGGACGAGCACCCTTATCTGTATACGGTGACCATCACGCTCAAGGACGCCACCAGGGAGACCGTCGAGATCGAGAGCAACCGGATAGGGTTCCGCAAAGTCGAGCTGAAAGACGGGCAAGTCCACGTTAACGGGAAACCCATCTTCTTCAAGGGCGTGAACCGGCACGAGCACGATCCCGACACCGGCCACACAGTCACCGTGGAATCGATGATCCGGGACATCGAGCTGATGAAGCAGTTCAACATCAACGCCGTACGTACATGCCACTATCCTGATGATCCTCGCTGGTATGACCTGTGCGACCAATACGGCATCTATCTGTACGACGAGGCGAACATCGAGTCGCATGGCGTATGGGACCGGCTGACCAAGGACCCATCGTGGAAGGATGCTTTCATGGAGCGGGGCATCCGCATGGTGGAGCGGGATAAGAACCATCCCAGCGTCATCGTTTGGTCTCTGGGGAACGAGTCCGGCTATGGTCCGAATCACGAGGCGATGGCTAATTGGATTCACGAGAACGATCCCACCCGGCTGGTGCACTATCACCCGGCCGAGGACGCGCCTGTCGTGGATATCCTGGGACCGATGTATCCTAGCGTGGACCGGCTCATCCAGATGGCCGAGGACCCCGACGAGACCCGGCCTGTGGTGATGTGCGAATACGCCCACTCCATGGGCAACAGCACCGGCAACCTGAAGGAATACTGGGATGCGATCGAGAAGTACCCCCGGCTCCAGGGTGGGTTCATCTGGGACTGGGTTGACCAGGGCATCCGCCAGGTAACGGAGGACGGCCAGGAATGGTTCGCCTACGGCGGCGACTTCGGCGATGAGCCCAATGACGGCAATTTCTGCATCAACGGGCTGATCTCCCCTGACCGTGAGCCACATCCGGGCCTGTGGGAGTACAAGAAGGTGCTGGAGCCGGTGAAGGTGGAGCCGGTGGACCTGATGGCTGGAAAGGTGCGCGTCATCAACAAGTACCGCTTCGTCGACCTGAGCGGGCTGAGTGGCTCGTGGAGCCTGGTCGCCGACGGCGAGGTGCTGCAATCGGGCTCCTTGCCCAAGTTGACCACGCCGCCCGGGGGGAGCGAGGAGATCACGATCCCGTTCCAGCAGCCCGTGTTGAAGCCTGGCACGGAGTATTGGCTGTTCGTGCGATTCGAGCTGGCCCAAGATACGCTCTGGGCCGAGCAAGGGCACGAAGTGGCCTGGGCTCAATTCCAAGTTCCCTTTGAGGTCCCCTCCGTGCTTCCATTGCCCATCGAGAAGATGCCCGCGCTGAAGCTGGAAGCCGACGCGGAGGCGATTCACGTGTGTGGCGATGATTTCGCGATCACCTTCTCTCGGGAGGCAGGCCGGATCACATCCTGGCGGTACGGCGACCGGGAGCTTGTCCTTCGGGGACCTGCGCTCAACATCTGG
>JAGHDS010000291.1 GCA_021159845.1 Anaerolineae bacterium | reverse complement strand
TCCTGGGAGAGACGACGCTGGGAACCCTACGCGTGGCAGGTCGTCCCCACCGATTCCAGGCCCCCGCCATGCAACACACGCTGAGAGCCCGCCTGGACGATGTGGCGGAGCTGTTGGGATACGATGTGTCCGAGCTCGTTGCACCGGGTGGGAAGCTGGAGCTCACGCTGTATTGGCGAGCCATCGGCCCATCCGATGTCCCACTGAAGACCTTTGTGCATCTGTTGGATAAGAGCAATCACGTGCGAGGCCAGGTGGATCACATCCCCGGTGACGGCGCCTATCCCACCACGGGATGGCTGCCGGGAGAAGTGCTCACCGATGTGTATCATGTGCCCGTGGATCCGGACCTGCCCCCGGGACGTTATCCGATCGAAGTGGGGATGTATGACCCGGCTACGAACACCCGGCTACCGGCGTTAGACGTGAAGGGCAATCCTGTCGGCAACCGGATATTGCTGGAACCGGTGGCGGTGGAGGGGAAGCGATGAGCCCCAAGCGACGTGATGGCCTGGGAGCGGCTTTATTCATCCTCCTCTTCACCCTGTATTTCCTGAGCAGCTCAGGCGGCTTCCACATCGTCGATGAAGTATCGCTCTTCGCCGTCACGGAGAGCGTGGCCAAGCGAGGCGCCTTCGATACAAACATCATCGCCTGGACACAGTGGGTGAACTCGCCCGGAGAGGTGCTGGGCGCCTTCGGCCCAACCGGGGACGTGTACTCGAAAAAGGGGCCCGCGCTCGCCCTCCTGGCCGTACCGCTGTACGTGCTGGCGTGGGCTATTCCCGGCGTGGGGTTGATTCAGGCCACACTGCTTTACAACGCGTTGGTGACGTCCCTGACCGCCCTTCTACTGATGCGATGGGCGCTTCGGCTGGGCTACCGCCGACGAGTGGCATTGGCCGTGGCACTGAGCTTCGGCTTGGGGACGCTGGCATGGCCCTATGCGACGCACTATTTCGGGGAGCCTACCTCGGCGCTGTGCCTGGTAGGAGCCGGATACGCGCTGACCCTATGGCGCGCGGATGGACGCTCGCGCTGGGCCCTCGCGGCGGGCCTGGCCCTGGCCGGGATGATAGCCACAGTCACCGCACACGCGGTGCTGATCCCGATCTTCCTCGGCTGCGCGCTCTGGGACGGCGGCCGACACTGGCGTCGCCCGGACCGCCCATCTGCGGTCGCCTGCCTGATCCCCCTGGCTGTGGCCGTCGTGGGGCTGGCGGCCTATAATTGGGCGCGCTTCGGTAACCCTCTCCAGACGGGATACCATTTCGAGGCCGGGGAAGGGTGGACGACACCGCTGTGGCGAGGGCTGTGGGGACTGTTGTTCAGTCCCTACCGGGGGCTGATCTGGTACACGCCGTTGAGCGTAGGCGCCGTGTTGGCCTGGCGAGCGTTCTGGCGCGAACATCGAAACGAGGCAGCACTCATAGCTGGCGTGACTACGACCGTGATCGTTTTATACAGCTTATGGTGGATGTGGTGGGGAGGATTCGCCTGGGGGCCGCGCTTCCTGGTCCCGCTATGCCCCTTCCTGGCATTGGCACTGGCGCCGTGGTGGGCGCGTCTATTCGCCGGACGGATGACCTCATGGGGAAAAGTGGGCTTCCTGGGGCTGATAGGGTTATCCGCGCTGGTACAGGTCCTGGCCGTGATCGCCAACTACGCGCAGTACGAGATCGAGCTGCGCGATATCTATCCCACCGATTGGTCAAACCCACTACGATATGGTCCGCCGGACCTCTACAATCCGCTTCACTCACCGATCTTAGGCCAGATACATCTACTGGCCCGAGACCTTCGCGGCTCCGCCGATCTGTTCTGGCTGCGCCCCGACGCGATCGTCTGGGGGGTACCGCTGGGCGGGGCGATCGTGCTGGCCCTGGCAGGCTTCGCGCTGTGGCGGGCCGCGCGAGAGCGCTCCGCGCGCCGATGGCTCCCTGTGCTCATGGTGGCGTTTCTGCTCTGGTCCGGCTACGCGCTGACGGAGGCATCGCATGATCCACGCTTCGGCCGTCCAGGTGAGGGCTACCGGGCCGCGCTGAATGCAATCGAGGAACGGGCACGGCCGGGCGATGTGATCGTCACCGTCGCGCCGTATCACTACCACGTCCCGATGGATCACTATCGCGGGAAGTTGCCGATCTATGGATATGCCCAGGAATCCCCCGTGCACCGGGAGACGGCCCGGGTCCTCTCCCGGCTGCTAGGTCGGCCGCGCAATGTGTGGTTCATCACTGGCGGACTTCCGCCGGCGGATCCCAGCAATGGGATCGAGCGCTGGTTGGCGGAGCGAGCATACAAGGCGGGTGACGAATGGTTCGATGACTTCCGGCTGGTACGCTTCCTGACGCCGGCATCAAAGATGACCCCCGTCTCGGTGGAAGACGCGGTTTTCGGGAACGCGATCGGGCTGGCCGGGGCGGCAGTGGGACCAGCCACAGTGGCCCCAGGCGACGGGATACGGATCATACTCGGGTGGGTGGCAGCACGCCCCCTGACGATCGACTATGTAGTATTCGCCCAGTTGCTGGACAAGAGTGGAAAGCTGGTAGCCCAGCAGGACTCACCGCCTGCAGGTGGGTATCGCCCCACATCCTCCTGGGCTCCTGGAGAGCCTGTCGAAGACCACATCGGGGTAGGGATTCCAGCAGACTTACCGCCTGGCGACTACGCGCTGATTGTAGGCATCTACGACCCGACCACTGGCGCCCGGCTGCCCGTCTCCACTGGTGGAGATTTTGTAACCCTGGGCCGGGTGAAAGTGGCGCGGAACGTCGGCCATCCGTAGTTGATGTTGTAATAGGTCAACAGATCGTTACCAGGGGGGTGGGAGGCAGCGAGCACCAAATCCGTCGAGATACGATCCAACAGGATCGTGGGGAAGAGAGCGATGCGCTCATCCCCATCATATCCGAGCCGCTT
>JAGHDS010000013.1 GCA_021159845.1 Anaerolineae bacterium | reverse complement strand
TTCCAGGCTTGATTGGACACGGCCACATAGGAACGATAGTATGCCTCAAATGCCTCCATCAGCCGCCGCGTAATGGACCCTACACGCCCACTCCCGATGGGCTGCCCATCCACCCGCACCAACGGCATCACATGACGGCTGGTCGAGGTAATGAACGCCTCATCCCAACTATGGATCTCATCTTCCGGCAAAAGCTCTGAGGAGACGGGAATGCCCTCCTCCCTTGCCAAGCGAAGCACGATCTCCCGTGTGAGGCCGGAGAGGACCGTCTCCTCCGGCGGGGTCAGGATGCACCCATCACGCACGGCGAACAGGTTGCTGCTGGAGCCCTCATACACGTAACCTCCGTGGGCCAGCAGCCCCTCATGGGCCCCCGCGGCTTGCGCCTGCCGACGAGCGAGAAAGTTCACCAGGGTGTTTAACGACTTGGCCTGAGGCAGAGCTCGCGCACCGTGGAAGACAATCGCCGAGGCCCCCACCTCGTACAGAGAACGCGAGTAAACCCGCGGAGCCTCCGGCCACGCAAAGGCTAACGCAGGTTCATGTCCGTTCGGGCCCAGTACATACAGGCGGATCAGGCATGTAGATGTATGATTCGCCCGTAACAGCGGTGGCATCCACGCGGCCATCGTTCCTAGATCGGCAGGCAACGGCATATCCAACAGACGAGCGGAGCGCGCCAGCCGCTCCAAATGGTCATCCAGGTGAAAGATCACCTCATTCTCACATTGGATGGACTCATAGACGCCAAAAGCGGTGTACAACGCCGGGTTGAATATCGACACCCGAGCCTGATCGGCCGGGATCAGATCACCATTACGACACACGTAAACGGGTAGTTGCGACATGGACCACCTTAGCCAGAAGGCGACGGGCAAGCCGCCCGGTAACCTTCCATCACGAGTTTTTTCACTCCGACGACTTCACAAGCTCACGCGCTAACCGGGAAATGCTACGAGCCAGGGCGCTACGAGGAGCGCTTTGTACCAACGGCGTCCCCTGATTGATCGAGAACATCACCCGTTCCGCATCCTCCGGCAACCGGGCAAACACTTTCACATGCAACAAGGCCTCTATCTCGGAGGCAGGAACTCCGCCATCCACACCATCCCGGTTGATCACAAGACGCAGGCGGTCCCCAAAGAGAGCTTGATTGCGTTCCCACTCCAGATAAAGAGCCGTCCGCCGCAGGACGGACAGCTCCGGCGTGACCAGAAAGAGCAATTCATCCACGACCTCTAGCGGCTGGATCCAGGCCGTGTCGGCCGCCCACCCAGCATCGATCACGATATAATTCACCATCCGGCTCGCCACGTCCAACACGGGATCCAGGGCATCGGGTGTCAGGGCTGTGGTATCCAGTGACTGGGAGCTCGGGATGATCTGGATGCCGGATGGATGACGCAACATCACTTGCTCTAACATCTGGGCGTCCAACTCATCGATCTGGGTTGCGAACTCATCCAACGTGTGCCGCGGCGTCAACCCTAACATAGTCGACACATCCCCCATCGGGAGGTGCCAGTCCAACAAGGCCACAGAACGATCACCCGCCTGCTGAAGCGCGATGGCCAAATTGACGGCGAGGATCGTAGCTCCTACGCCGCTTTTCGCTCCCAAGATGCCCGTGATATGCGCCGGGCGGGCGGCCGTCGGCCGCAGATGCGCCTCGATACGCGCGAGGATCTCCCTGGAATCGGCAGCTTTGGAAATGTAATCATTGGCGCCGGCCCGCAGCCCTCGCACCTTATCCGTAACTTGATCTGCGGCGGAGAGCATGATGACGGGGATATTGGCTCCTTCCGGCAATTTCCGCAGCCGTCGGCACGTCTCGTAGCCATCCATCTTCGGCATCATGATGTCCAACAAGACGAGGTCGGGACGCTCCGCGCGAACCTTCGTCAGCGCGTCCTCCCCGTCTACGGCCGTCACCACATCAAACCCGGCCATTCCCAACGTGAGCGACATCAATCGCCGGAGATCGGCATCATCGTCGACGACCAGGATCTTTCGCTTTGCCAAGGGAGCTCTCCGTTTCGTTCTGAGTCCGCCCCGTCACGGCCCGCCCAAGGCCGGATACCGCTGTCGTGCGAAGACGCTATTGCAATGAGTCGGGGGGCAGCGGCACGAGATCATCCCGGCGCCATATCTCCCAGGGATAGACGATCCAGGCATTGGTAATGGCAGCATAATAGTCGGGCCCTGGACCATTAAGCAATGCACGCCCCGGCTTGTAATGCAACACAGCTAACTCGGGAAACCCACCTTGCGACTCGATCCGCGCCCGAACCGCCGTGATCGTACGTCCGCTGTCCCAAATGTCATCCACAACCAACACCCGACGTCCCGCGATCTGCTCCTCCGAAGGGAACTGCAAGAACGCCGGCCACGCCAACCGTGCCTCCGGCTGCTGGCCTGCCGGCGGGAACGCCACGGCCGCTGTCAGCACATCGCGGATGTCGAGCGCCTCGCTGATGATGCCACCGGGGACGATCCCCCCGCGCGTGACCATTACCAAAGCATCGTAAGGTCCACTCAACTGCGGAAGCAAATGGTTGATCAGCGCATCCACGTCGGCCCACGTCAAAATCTCGACGCTATTCGAGTGTTCCACCGGACTTCTATCACTCCCTCAGGTAGGAGATACCAGCCCCAGCTCAATCAAATCCCGATCGAGCCTGACCTGCTGCTCAAAAGTCAACTCCACATTCGGGGGACGCGTCGCCGTCTCGGGAAGGCCAGCGATCCGGTGCAAGGCGTACTTGAATGCAGCTTGCGTGGGATACGCTCGCAACGTTTGGCGAGCGCGCGTCAGGTATGCCTGCAACCGATTCGCCTCCGCCAAATCACTCATCCGGCGCAGCGCCTGCAAGCGATCCGGGATCAAGTTAGCCATCACTGTGATCGTCCCAGCCGCTCCCTCGGTATAAGCCAACCGGGCCAGGCTATCGCTGCCACAAAACACCCGCAGCCTCGGATACCGCTGGATGAACGAACGCAGGCTCTCCGGGTCCCCACTGGAATCCTTCAACCCGCCGACGCACTCCGCATGCGTTGCCATCAGGCTATCCAGCATCCCATGCGTCACCGGCACACCGCTCACACGCGGGATATGATATAGGAAGATTCGCTGCCCAGGCTCCAAAGCACGATCACACAACCGCCGGAAGTAGTCGGCTATCCCCTCGACCGGGGCAGCGCGGTAGTAATAGGGTGGGAGCACTAGCACGCCATCTACGCCCGACCGAAAGGCGTGCCGGGTTAGCTCGATGGTATCCGTCAGGCTGGGCGTTCCCGTGCCAGCGATGACGGTCATCCCATCCGCATGAGCCACCACATGATCGATCAACCGCCGACGTTCGTCGAATCCCAGCGAGGGCCCCTCACCCGTCGTGCCAGCAGGGACCACGCCATCGCATCCCCGTCGCTTCAGAAAGGACAAAAGCTGCGTGATCCACTCCAGATCCAGGTCGCCGCTGGTATAATGGAACGCGGTAACCGTAGGCGCAAAAACCCCGGAGAACTTATCCATAACGTCCCTGGCTCCCATATCCGCCACGTGATATAAGACGCCATTCCTTACTTAACGACGCGCGGTCCGGCGATGACCTCCAATGGACGGCCGGCTCAGCACGAGCGCTAGCCGTTGGAGCGCCTCTTGCCACTGCTCCTGATGTCGGCGCACCTCCACTAAATCGTCTCGATGAGCGGCCAACTCAGACTCGTTCGCATCCTTTGCCCGCCCGCGAGCGTAGAACACCGAGGCGCGCCCCTGCTCCCCTCGAAGCCAAGCACACAGCCCACGATTATAGCAAGCCCTTACAAAATCAGGGCGAAGCTCCAATGCCCGGTCCAATAAGGAAACCGCCTCGTCCAGGTCCCCGGCCAGGATCTCCAGATATCCCAGATTGTTATACGGGGCGGACTCCTCCGGGGCCAACTCGATCGCTCTGCGGAAGGCCTGCCGTGACGCGTCCAAATCACCCCGGTAGTATTGGAGATATCCCAGCGAGGTATACAAGTCGGCCGTCTCCAGACCGAGCGACATTGCCTTCTGATACGCATCCAACGCTTCATCATGACGATCCAGGGCAGCCAACGCGTCACCCAGCTCCCCCCACAGCTCGGCGTCGTCGGGAGTCAGCTCCACTGCGCGCTGACAATAGGCGAGTACCTCGACATCCCGCCCGGCGTCGCGCAGCGCGCCAACAAGGCGTTTCAGAACAGCCACCGAATCGGGAGCGGCATCCACGGCACGCCTGTACGCTCGCACCGCCTCCACCGTGCGCCCAAGGCCGCTCCACACATCCCCTAACGCCTGCTGGGCCTCCGCGGTACCCGGGGCCACGCGAGCCGCCAGGGTCGCGGCACGCCTGGCCGTGACTACATCGCCAGAGGACAGACTATCTTGTGCTACCGTCAGCAATCCCTGCCAATCATCCCGAGCCACACGGTTCAATGCCATACCGCGCTTCTTCTCCTCCAAATAAAAGATACCTAGCTCTGCATCGCGTTCACAACTACAGGCTAAGCGAGGTAAACCGTCAACAATCACCTATCACCAGACGCAGTATCTACTTTTCTCGACATTCTACCACAAAAGTAGGCCGCTTGCATAGACACGACTCCGAGGTAACTGTTCGCCGTTCCCCCGCTAGATCCCATTGGCATCCGGTGAGCAGCGTGGATGAGGACGCTTTCGATATCAGGCGTCTAGCTCCAAGTGCTTTGGCTGCGGACGGCCCTCATCCCCCAGCCCCCCTTCTCCCACGCCTGGGAGAAGGAGGCCAACAAGCCCTCGGCCCGTGTGGCTGCAGGACACACAACTTCGTGAGATTCAATGTACGAGGATGCAACGCAGCTGACTTCTTTTACCCCCACGGTGAGCAATTACGACGTGGCTTGTATCTCAGATCATCTCACTACAAGCCCGCATCGCCCCCCTCCTGTCCCTGGGCGGGGCAGGAGGACGGGGAGATAAGAGGCGCTTACAATCAGAGAATCTGGAGCTGAACGCCTAGTCGCAAGACAAAGCGAACAGTCGAGGAACGGGCGCGCTCCGAGGGACGATCACAGCTCAATGTCGGCCACAGAACTGACGACATGGGTAGGTCGATAAGGGTACCGATCCACATCCTCTCGTCGGGTGACGCCGGTCAGCACGAGTATGGTTTCCATACCACTCTCCACCCCGGCGATGATGTCCGTCTCCATCCGATCCCCCACCATAACTGTGTGTTCCGAGTGGACTCCCAAGTAGTTAAGTGCTGTGCGCATCATGAGTGGATTCGGCTTCCCCACGAAAAAGGGTGCAACGCCGCTGGCGCGCTCAATCAGGGCAGCCATAGCACCACACGCGGGCACGATCCCACCC
>JAGHDS010000105.1 GCA_021159845.1 Anaerolineae bacterium | reverse complement strand
TAGCTGGGGTGCTTCCTTGTACTTGCTGGGGGCTGCCGCTGCCTTGGTGGGGGCGGCCTTGGCGGCTGGTGTGGGTGTGGGTTGTGCTTTGGGGGCAGGTGTTGGTGTAGGGGCTGGGGCTTGAGTGGGTTGAGGTGTGGGGGTGCCGCCAGCACAGGCTGCCACCAGGGAAGCCACGGCCGCTGTCCCGCTCAATCGAAGGAACTCTCGTCGGGTGAACCGAGTCTGCTTGCTCATCTCGCACCTCCTGTGAGATGTGGTGTGGGGGTGTAGTACAACCCATAGAGGAGCGCTAGGCGTGACCATAACGTGTGTCGTTATGGGTTGACTTCACCCCGAGCTTGAGGAATCCGACCTGCCTTGGCAGAAATCTACCCGTGATCCCACCGATACCACCTGGGGGATTCTTTATTAATATCTTATACAAAACGGGCCGTTCGCGCAAATACGGACGCTGGCATCAACTGCTGATCGGCTTGGCGTGTTTGCATACTCCGTCCTCAATAGAGGTCTCTGCCGGAAGTGGATCTTCCCGCATGGGCCGTGGTCATTTCGCTTTCTCATCATGTTGAGTTCATCGGGGCTTCCTGGCATGTTTATCGGACCCGTATCCGGCGTTCACGTAGTTCGGATCGGCGTCAGGGCCATGGCCGAGCTCGGCCAGCCGCTGTCGGAAGGCTGCGATAATTTGGGCATACTTGGGGTCGTCCATGAAGTTAATGGTTTCTTCGGGATTTCTCTTCAGGTCGAATAGTACCTCAGGCATCTCCGGGCCGTAGTATTGGTACTTCAGATGATCCCGCTTGATCATGACATTAGTCGTGCTGAATTGGGAGACGGTCTCGTTGTCCCAGTCGGCGTTGTTCCCCTCCAAAAGGGGGGCTAGGCTGCGACTATCGGGGCCGGGCAGGACGGCGTTTGGGGTGGCGGATGATGTGAGGAGTGGAACGCGAACGCCGGCCCCGAGGAACCTTTGCTAGAACCTTCGGGGGCGGATTTTCTCCCAGGGCAATACGCCACATCGTTCAGCCCAGGCGTCGTAAAGCGTGGCTAGTTCCTTCACCCTGGGCTTATCCTTATCCGCCAGATCGTTTAGCTCGGTGCGGTCCTCGATCATATCGTACAGCTCCCACTTACCGGGATAACGCGAGACCAGTTTCCACCGGCCCAGCCGCACGGCCCGGTTACCCTCATGTTCCCAGAAGATCGGGCTTTCCCGTGCCCATGTTTCACCGCGCAAAGCCGGGGCCAGGCTCTCTCCCTCCAAGGGCAGGAGCTTTCGCCCCTCGTACTCATCTGGGTAGCGCGCCTCAGCTAATTCCAGCAGCGTAGGCATGATGTCGATGATGTGGACTGGCTCGTGGATGATGCGTGGCACACGGATGATCGCCGGCCAGTAGACGATGAACGGGGTTGAGATGCCACCTTCATGTACCCAGTGCTTATACAGACGGAAGGGGGTGTTACTGGCGTTGGCCCACGGCAGGCCGTAGCTCATGAAGGTGTTCTCGTCGCCGGGGATGAGGCCCTCGAGGTTGCCGATACGGACTGGGCGACCATCGCGAGTGAATGGCACGGCCGAGCCCGGAACGGGATCTTCCCGGAGTAGCTCGGCGCATCCGCCGTTGTCGGATAGGAACATGACCAGAGTGTCCTCCTCGATGTTTAGATCCCGCAGCTTATCCATGATGCGGCCGACGCCCTGATCCATACGATCGATTTGTGCGGCGTACACAGCCATGCGGGCATCTTCCCAATCCTTATTCGGGACATCCTCCCAGGGAGGCGCTTGTTCATCCCTCGGTGAGATTTTCCATCTCTTATCGAGTAGGCCCATTTCTATGAGCCGCTCGTGGCGGTCGATTCGCGTAGCGTCCCAGCCTTTGGCGTACTTGCCCCGGTACTTTGCGATGTCTTCCGGCCAGGCGTGGAGCGGCCAGTGCGGAGCGGTGTAGGCGACATAGAGGAAGAACGGTTCTGGCCCCCTACCGTATTGTTCGATCATGGAGATCGCGTTATCAGTGATGGCGTCGGTGTAATAGAAGGTCTCCCCCTCTGGTTCGATGTATTGTCCATCGCGTGATAAAGTGTGCGGGTTAAAGTAGCTGCCCCCCCCGGCGTAGGTGCCGTAGTGATGCTCGAAGCCGCGGTCGGTAGGGCGTGGGTATTCCGGCTCGCCTGCATGCCACTCGTGTGGGTGGATCGAATAGTAGCCGCCGACGTGCCATTTGCCGGACATTAGCGTGCGATAGCCGTGGGCTCGGAGAGCCTCGGCGATCGTGATGCAGCGATCGTTGAGGTACCCCTGGTATGAAGGATGTCCCAGATTATTCACCATATGTCCGATGCCGGCCTGGTGTGGGTAAAGGCCGGTGAGGATGGATGCCCGACTGGGGCAGCACCGGGCGTAATTGTACATCTGTGTGAATCGGATCCCATTGTATCCCAGGTAGTCCAGGTTCGGCGTATGGATCTCGGAGCCGTAGCAGCCGATGTCGGAGTAGCCCATGTCGTCTACGAAGATGAGCACGATATTAGGTCGAGAAGTCGCTTTGGGCCTTTGATTCGGGTTGGGCATGTTCTCCTCCCATGATGGCTTCTGCCTCTTGGGTATGCTGAACGGTGTTGCAGCTCGGTCTTAGGAAGGCAGAGGAAATATCAAGCAGGTCAGCCGTTCGCCTCTAAAATGTAAATCCAGGGGAACGTCGTGTCAAGCGTCTTTTGTGCCGTGGCTGGAGGAGTTCCCCGGACGTAAATCGGCAGATTGTCATACCCCTCATCGTTCCACGACCGGACCTCAGCCTCGCGAAATGTGAGGACCTGGGCGATTCCGTCTTCTCGGTGGTCAGGCCACGATAGAGGATACGTCGATGACATACATCTGGCGCTCTCCCTCGTGGGCCGAGTCGATGCATACCTGTTTGCCATCCCGGCTCCACCGCGGATGTAGATCGCAGCGGATCTCTCCGGCAAGCTCGGGTGGTGAATAGAACCGACCGATGTCTATGCGGGTGTTGGTGTCGGGCCTGTAGAGGATGAGCGTTCGCTCGGGGTGGTCGGGGGTAGGGTACGCGTCCGTCAGAATCCAACGTCGATCCGGGCTATAGGAGCAGTGGCCGTCCCGATCCAGCACATCGGCACCGATTACCTGCACCTCCTCGGATTGGTCCGTGTAGAGGTGGTAGTGGTCTTCGCCCTGGTATCGTGACCAGGCGAGGATGTGTTCGTCGTCCTGCCAGTCGAAGTGTGATACGAGCCCTTCTCGCGCTAACAGCACGATCCCCGTGCCGTCCGGGTTGGCGGTGTATAGCCTTGTGGACCAGCCGGGTTGACCCGGTAGCCGCCACCGATGCAGGAAGATGAACCGGGTGCCTGAGGGGTTGAATTGCAGGTGGTTGAACCAGTGGACGGCCTCGTCCATCGACGCCTCGTGCTCGATCTCGGTGATCTGGGCCAGGTTGATGATCAAGCGGGATTCCCCAGTGTCTAGGTCGAGGTAGTAGATGCCATCTTCGGCGGGCGCTTCTTCGTGCTCCCAGGGGTCTGGAATGCCCGCGTAACCATATCCCGGCCGGGTTCGATGCACTCGGGAGAAGTTGAGCGTGACGGCGCGTCGTCCACTGGGAGCCACCGCGTAGATAGGACGCGGCAGCAGGCGGCTCTCTCCAGAGTGGACATCCAGGATAACGGCTTTGTACCCGTCCCGGGTGCGCGTGTTGAAGATGATCAGCCTGTCGGGAGCCGATCCGAGCCATTGGAGATGGGTGCCTTGCTGCCAGTTCCATGTCGTCGTCTCCGCCAGAGGCTTCCAACGCCTGCCGTTTTCCAGGTCGATCATCCCGATCACGGCGATGTCCTCCGGGGTGGGGGGGCGATGTATGAATGCCACCCGCATGGCAAGCAGATATCTGCCTGTGGCATCCCACGGCGTCTTGTCGTAATATCCGAAGAAGTGATGGAATGGGCCTTCCGTGGCCCGTTTGATGGGGCAGATCCGTTGTTCTCTGGGCATGGCTTCCCTCCATAAGGTGTATAGGCGACTATGGCTCTCATGTTTGGGACGATGAGCGCTCTGTAGGGGCCGATCTCCGAGGCGGAGGATAATGTATCGTCGGGCTTTGGGCAACTCGTGGGCCTATACTGAGATGCTGTGGAGGATGTCGACGCGTGGCCGGGGCGGGCTCTGGCTCTGACTCCACATTGTGTGTTCTCCACCGCATGGCCGGCCTAATGGAAGTCGGGATGGCGTTTCCGCCGGGGATGTTGGGTTTACTTGTCACCCCGCGCGCAGGATGCTATAATCGCTCCGTTCCGATCCCGCGCATTCTTGCTTGGAGGCCTCGGTGGTGCGTGTCCGAAAGTGGCTTGCGGGTGTGCTTGATCGACGCGAGTCACTCCTGCTGGCCATCATTCTTTTGACAGCCTTGACCCTGCGGTTGTACAACGTCAACTGGGACGAGGGTCATCACGCGCACCCGGATGAGCGCTGGATCTGTATGGTGGCCACGGAGATGCATTGGCCGAAGGACCTGGCCACCGCTTTCGATCCCCACGCGACCACCTGGAATCCCCTTTATGATTATAACGGAAGTAAGGCGGCCGGGGAGTACCGTATGCGCCACTTCGCATATGGACATCTCCCGTTGTACCTCTTGACGGTTATCGCCTGGGCCTTGCACGACCTGGCACCGCTGGCTGAGAAGCTGGGAATGCCTGGCGGGCTGGTGCATTGGTTGTTCATGGCCAATACTTATGATGGTTTTCCCCAGGTCGGTCGTCCTCTGTCCGCACTGTTCGATACCGGTACGGTGCTTTTGATGTACTTGATCGGCCGCCGCGTGTACGATCGGCGGGTGGGGTTGTTGGCTGCGGCCTTTTCCGCGTTGACGGTGCTGCAGATCCAGTTGGCTCATTTCTATGCCTTCGATCCGGTGGCCACGTTTTTCATCATGGTCGCGCTCCTGGGCTCGGTCCGCATGGCCCAGGAAGGGGATGTGCGCTCGGCGGTGCTGGCTGGTGTGGGAGCTGGATGTGCCGTCTCCTCCAAGTTCAGCGCCATGCCCATCCTGGCTGCCCTGGGGATTGGGGCGCTCATCCCCGCCTGGCGCGCCTTTCGCTTGCATGGGTGGAATAGCCCGCAGGCGGCGGTACAGCTTTCCCGCGGCGTGAAGCTGGCATTGGTAGCTATCCTCGTCGCCGTCGTCGCCTTCGCTGTCACATCTCCCTTTGCCCTGTTGGATTGGAAAGCCTACCGTACCTCGGTGATCGAGGAGCAGGGGGCGATGGTGCGTGGCAAGGTGGACTTCCCTTATACACGCCAATATCGCGGCACGACGCCCTATATCTATCAGATCAAACAACAGGTGCGTTGGGGGATGGGGTGGCCGTTGGGGTTGGTCGCGTTCCTGGGCTTCGGTTGGGTCCTGGCCCGGGCGATGCGCGGCCGGGCCCGGCTTGAGGAGTGGGTCTTGCTTGCCTGGGCGGTTCCCTACTTCGGGATCACCGGAGCGTTCATGGTCAAATTTATGCGCTACATGCTGCCAGTGGTGCCGCTTTTCGCGCTGATGGGCGCGGCTATGCTGTGGGCGTGGTGGGACGCGGGAAGGCGGGGAGGCGAGTCAGCGAGTCAGCGAGTGAGCGAATCAGCGAATCAGCGAGGGGGCGAGGAAGCGAATCAGCGAGTCAGCGAGGAAGTGGGACAGCGAATCGGCGAGGAGGCGGATCAGCAAGACGTCGCTCCCCGCCCTCCGCTCCACACTCCACGCTCCGCGCTCCCCGCATCACGCCCTCCGC
>JAGHDS010000432.1 GCA_021159845.1 Anaerolineae bacterium | reverse complement strand
GTATATGGGTGCGGGATATCCACAACCGCAGGGAGGTGGGCATCAATGAGAATGTCGCCTACGCGGCGGTGAGTACGATGAAGATCGCTATCCTGGTCAACGTGTATCGCCGCCTGGATGCCGAGCCGGATGTCGAGACCTCCCGGCTGATCTCCGAGACGATGCGGCTCAGCGGTAACTACACGGCGAACCTGCTGCTCGGCCTCATCGGCGACGGCAGCCCGGACCGGGGTGCCCAAGAGGTGACGAAGTCGCTGCATCGGCTCGGCCTACGCAACTCCTTCATCGCCGCCCCATATGATAAACACTCTGGCACTCCCCCGCACATCGCCACACCTGCCAATCAGCGTAAGGATATGAACACGAAGCCGGACCCCTTCATGCAGACGACGGCGAAGGACATGGGATTGCTCATGGAGATGATCGTCCAGTGCGCCGAGGGCGGGGGGACGCTGTTGGCTGCCTATCCGGGTGAGCTGACACCCCACGAATGCCAGGAGATGCTGGACTGGATGAGCAACCTGAACCTGGGCATCTTGCTGGAGACGGGCATTCCAAAGGGCACGCGCATCGCGCATAAACACGGTTTCATCGACGATACGCACGGTGATGTGGCCGTGATCTGGGGGCCCAACGGGCCATACGTGCTCGCCGTCTACCTCTACCGGCCGGTCTGGCTGGAATGGGCCATCAGCTCGAAAATGATGGCCGATGTCTCTCGCATCACCTACGAGTTCCTGAAGGACTACCCACCGTGAGCTTGCATCGACTTCTGCGAGGCCATCACTATGGCCTTC
The DNA here is from genome assembly GCA_021159845.1 of Anaerolineae bacterium. Lineage (GTDB taxonomy): Bacteria > Chloroflexota > Anaerolineae > DUEN01 > DUEN01 > JAGHDS01. The sequence continues at coordinate 5,289 of JAGHDS010000432.1, read as the reverse complement.
TGCTCGCGCTCTTGTGGTTCGCCTCATTGGTGGTTTCACCCATCTCCGCATCGGGTAGAGAGGCCCTTGCCGCTGCTGGACCCTCGCGGCTGGACGTGGGGCAGGTGATCTTCACGCACACCACCCAGGCCGACTTCATGGCTGGCGAGCGCGATCACCTGGATGCGCGGGGCCTGGACGCGTTGGGCACTCCCTACGCTTACGATCGTGACCCCCGCGGTTTCTTGAGATTGCGATCTCGGCCGGGCCTCTGGACCAAGTCGCCGGAGAACCCGGTGCTGGATACCGGGGAGCCCGGGACATGGGATGCGACCGTGATCAGCGAGGCGAAGGTCATCTTCGATGGTAAGGTGTTTCACATGTGGTACGCGGGCCGGAACCGGGATGAGCCGCCTGCTGGCCGTCACAAAGCACCGATGCGCTTCGGATACGCCACCTCGCCTGATGGGGTGCATTGGACTCGATATCCGGGGAATCCGGTGTTGGATGTGGGCCCGGCTGGCAGCCCGGATGCCAACATCGTCTACCCCCCTTTCGTCCTCTTCGACGGTGAGCAGTTTCGCATGTGGTACAGCGCCCACGATTTCAAGCGTTGGTCGATCAACTATGCCACCTCACCCGATGGGGCGCACTGGACACGGTACTCGGGGAATCCCCTCATGGTGGCGGAGCGGGATGGCCGATGGGATGGGAACTACATCGCGGAGCCGTGCGTGCTCTTCAATGGCGAGAAGTTCGAGATGTGGTACAACGGCGGGTCGGAACGCACGGAGACATTGCGGATCGGGTACGCATGGTCGCCAGACGGGCTGAAGTGGACGCGGCGGGCTGAGGACGACTGGGTGTTGGATGTCGGGCCGTTGGGCTCCTGGGATGACTTCTCCGTCGCCCGCGCCCACGTGCTCTTTGATGGCGAGCGATACCAGATGTGGCATGAGGGGCACGACGGTAAGCACTGGAGGATCGGGTACGAGGTCTCGGACGATGGGATCCACTGGCGGCCCGGGCCGGACAACCCTGTTCTGGACCTGGGGTCTGCCGGGAGCTGGGACAGCGTGAACGTGGCGGAGCCGAACGTGCTCTTCGATGGCACGCTGTACCGCATGTGGTATTCCGGCTATGACGGTGATAAGTACCGGATCGGCCTGGCGACGGCGCCGCCTATATATAGCAAGCGAGGCGTGTTCACATCGCCTGTGGTGGATGCGGGACAGATTGTGCTGTGGCAGGTGTTGCGATGGGTTGCCCATGCGCCAGCGGGAACCGGGTTGGCCGTGTCCGTGCGTACCAGCTCGGATGGCAAGGCATGGAGCGATTGGCACCTCGTGACGAGGACGAGCGCTGAAGGCGAAAACGCTGTTCAGCTCAATACACCGCCAGCGCGCTATCTGCAGTATCAAGTTGTGTTCACCACAGGCGATCCCGCTCGATCGCCGGTATTAGAAGAGGTGAGCGGAGCGGCGCGACTCCCGACTCCCACACCTACGGCTACTCCGACGGCCATACCCACTGCCACGTTCACTCCTACGCCGTCTCCCACCCCAACGCCGACGCCTCGGCCCATCATGTCGCGGGCGGCGGGGCCGGTTGGCCTCGCCGTGGTGGGGCTGATCGGGGTTCTTATCGGTGGGCTGAGCGCCCTCGTCCTTCTGCGCCGTCGCTAAGCTCCGCCAGCGCGTTGAGGAGCCAACTCCAACCGCATCTCGTACTGACGACGGCGGACGTGAAATCCCAGTGCGGCGAGGACGGGGCTAAGGGGATCTCCTGCTGGCAGGTATCGCAAGGTCAACAAGTAGTCCATATGAAGCAATTGGAGCGATTGCAGCAGTGGTCGAGCGACGGCGCGCGCCGTGGTCCAAGGGGCGATCCCCACATCGACGAGATCGAGCTCGTCCCCTCGCTCAAACGTGAGCGCGTACGCGGCCACTTGTCCGCCCTCCCGCAATGCCCAGCCGTCGAGGCTTTTCAGGAAGGGACGCAGTGATCTCAGCTCCCGCTGCCAGCGCGGCGGCTCGGGGTGCCAGGCGTCGAAATCTTGGACGAGGAATGTCACGGCTGACCTCTCGGCCCGCAGCGGGGGTACCGGGAGAGGGCCTTCTTCCGGGTGTCGCTCCCAGGTCAATAGCTCCCGCCGGATCCGGAACCCCGTCGACTTGTAGAGGGCAATGGCAGGCTCGTTATCGATGAGGACCTCGAGTATAGCGTGTGCCGCGTCTCTCTCGCGCGCCTCGTGAATCAGCCGATTGAGGATCGCCCTACCCACGCCGCGATGCCGCCATTCGGGGACCACAGCCAGCCCGCTGATCCAGGCCCGCCGACCGCGCAGGGCTAATAGTCCAATGCCGACGAGTCCCTCTCCTTCCCTCAGCGCGACGGCGGATCCGCTCAAGTCGATATCCCAGGCCGCCACCATCTGACGGAGCTGTAGGGAGGTGACGCTGGCGGGCTCGGGGTAATCCGCGTATCCCCGGCTCAGAATATGGGCCAGCATGTCCCAAGAGACCGCGTTCGCGGGGATGATCTGCACTTCGGGATGGCTCATTGGCTATCATCGACGAAAATGGACTTGCTACGCGAGAAGGTTAGGTCTCGCTTGGCGTTTTGGCCAGTCAGTATCTCCAAGGCGATCTGCACGTCCTCTTCCGCCTCGTACACGCTTATCGTGCCAATGGTGACCATGTCGGTGGGCTTACAGGTGTTGAAGACGAAGTTGAGGCCAGTTGGCGGGAGGATGCGGCCTGCCCCCAGCGGCTTGATGCACATGACCGGCTTGGGCGTGTTGCGGATCACCTGACCTATCCAGTCGGTCTCCACCTGGCAGAGGAAGCCGATGGCATTGTACGGCTGAATGTAGGTGGCAATGTCATACCCTGCCTTGTCACCCACGATGATCGTCTCCGGTCGATGGGTGCTGAGCCCTGGGATCATGCCCAGCCGACGGATCTCCTCCAGAATCGGCTCGATTCCTTCTATGCGCGTTTCCGCCGGTAGCAGATGGGTGTCCGTGTACATCTGATGGGGCATACAGATGCGGGCGCCCACCTCGGCCGAACGGCGTACTCCCTCGATCACCTCATCGACGGTGTGCCCGCCCGGTGTGGCGATATAGATCATGCGCTGGCCGGTGTGGCGCTCGACCTCATCCAGCGCGGCGATCAGCTTGTCGTCCAGGGGGGCCATCACCGCGTTGATGCCCAATTCGGCGAACCGGCTGATGACCTCCGCAATGCGCTCGACGGTGAAGTACTCGCGCATCCAGCGATCGCGCGCCGCACTGAAGTGAGAGAACCCGAGGAACCCATTTGTCCCGCAGATCAGGCGGGATATCTCCAAATCCTCAATATGTGTGGTGGGGAAGGACATATTGGCCTCCAGGCTCAAGTTGAACGTGGCATCTCGCTCGCGAGGGGATCATAGCATACATGCAGGTGACCGTCAACGGTATGGCTGGACGTAATTGTTCACCGGTGGGGTAAGGGAAATGATCTGCGCCGCCGCCACAAGCCGAATCAAGCCTCCTTCTCCCACGCCTGGGAGAAGGAGGTCTGGGGGATGAGGGCCGCCCGCCGCCAAAGCACCTGGAACTGGCCGACTGATACCGAAAGCCTCTTTATCCACATCGTCCACCGAACGTTGTGAAACCCGGCGATGGCCCCCGCCGGGTCCTCGGTCTATAAAGCAGGTGCGATGCACCTCCCGGTCAACATGATTGAAGACCACCTAAATCTGGGCTCTCGGATATTGCAGCTCCTAATATCTGTGCTACAATCCATTTCACATCATCATCGGGCGCGTACCCGAGTGGAACCGAGGAGCATCTTCATGCGTATTGTACTGGCTAATTCGGTAGGCAGCGTAGGAATGCCGGCGGCGGTGGAGGCGATTCAAAGCGACCGCCCCGCGTTGGATGTGGTCGAGCTGGGAATCCGGCCGGTGGAGCTGGATCCTGGCGTCCGTAGTGTAGGCGTCGGCGGCTGGCCGAACCTGCTGGGAGAGGTCGAACTCGACGCCAGCATCATGGATGGACGCACATTGCGGACTGGTGCTGTGGGCGCCCTTCGCGGTTATGTGCATCCGATCTCCGTGGCCCGCCGGGTGATGGAGGAGCTCCCACACGTCTTGCTGGTCGGTGATGGCGCTGCCCGCTTTGCCGCCGAGTGCGGCGCGGAGGCAGGGGAGACGCTAACGGAGGAGGCCCGGGTGGAATGGGAACAATGGCTCGAGCGACACATCCCAGCAGACGTGTGGAAACGATGGCCGGACGTTCCTCTGGCCGCGTGGGCCCGTTTGACCGCCGACCCGGAGACGGCCGCGGGGACGACTACGTTCCTGGTCCAGGATGGGCGGGGGGATATCGCGGCGGGGGTGAGTACGTGCGGATGGGCCTTTAAGTACCCCGGCAGGTTGGGCGATTCCCCGATCATCGGTGCGGGAGGCTATGCGGATAACCGGTATGGAGCGGCTGCCTGCACTGGCATGGGGGAACTTGCCATCCGGGCCAGCACTGCTCGATCGGTGGTGCTTTACATGAAGATGGGGATGACTGTTGAGGAAGCTTGTCGCGAGGCCGCCGACGACCTACGCTCATTGGATCGCCGGTATCGTGGAGGTGTCACCATCCACGCCATCGACGCGGAGGGCAGGCCCTACGTTCTGGCCGTGGACCGCGATGATGTTACCTATTGGGTGTGGACCGAGGGTATGGAGGTGCCGGAGCGCCGGGAGGCTGACCGGGCGTAGGCCATCCGGTTTTCCAAGAAGGGGGATTCGGCCAGGGCCTTCCGGCCTCGCAGGGCAGGTAAGCGACGATGGGGGCGACCAGCTGGTCGCCCCCGCGAAGATGGTATGTCCGGGCTCTGACGCGTGGGGCTATGCCGGGCCATCAGCTACCGGGATATCGAGCCATACGCGTGTGCCTTGTCCCAGCTTTGACTCGATCCCCACATCTCCTCCCACTGACCAGACGTGGTGTGCCGTCAGTGGAAGCCCCAGTCCCAGGCCGGGTACCTGGCCCGTGTGCAGGCTGTCCACCTGGTAGAAGGGCAACCATATCCGGGGCAATTCATCTGAGGGGATGCCTGGCCCATCATCCGCGACGGTTAGGCGCACGTGAGCATCATCCGGCTGCTCTACGGTGATCTCCACCCGCGGCGCGTGTTCGGGATGGAACTTTACGGCATTGTCGATCACTTGCCTCAACGCGACTTCCAGTCGTAGCCTACCCATCCGTAACGGTGGCAGACGATCGGGGATGCGTATCGTATAGCGTTCTGGTGGAATCTTAGCATC
>JAGHDS010000117.1 GCA_021159845.1 Anaerolineae bacterium | reverse complement strand
TTCCAGGACTACGCGCTCTTCCCCCATCAAGACGTCTTCCAAAACGTAGCGTTCGGGCTGGAGATGCAACGATGGGACCGGGCGCGCGTGGCCGCACGCGTACAAGAGATGCTGGAGCTGGTCGGGCTGACCGGATACGAACACCGGCGCGTTTTCGAGCTCTCCGGCGGGGAGCAACAACGAGTCGCCCTGGCCCGGTCCCTGGCGCCGCAGCCGCAATTGCTCATGTTGGATGAGCCGATAGGATCGCTGGACCGTGCGCTACGCGAGCAACTGCTGGAGGAGCTACGCCATATCCTGCGCCGCGTAGGCGTGACCACCATCTACGTCACACACGACCAACAGGAAGCCTTCGCCCTGGCCGACCGGGTGGCGATCATGCGCGACGGGCGAATCGTCCAGGAAGGGTCACCAGAAGAGGTGTACCGCCACCCGGTCGACGCCTTCGTCGCCCGCTTTTTGGGGCTGTCCAATCTGCTCCGCGGGCGCGTGGTGGCTGATGGGCGCGTCGAGACACCGATAGGCGTGCTCGCCGTTCCCGACGCGAGCTCCATCGCCCCCGGCACCGACGTCACTGTGCTCATCAGGCCAGAGGCCGCCGTTCTGCCCTCAACCGGACAGGAGCCTAACCTCATACGCGGTCGCGTCCTCGACCGCGCCTTCCGAGGAAGCCAGTACCGCCTGCGCACCACACACGCCGGTGATGTCGTCCTGGAATTCGATATCACGCTGCTAGATGCCTCATTGCCCGGCCCGGGAGAAGAGGTGACGCTCTCCCTATCCCCGGCCGGGTTGTCCATCCTCGCGCCAGCCCTTCGAGAACATACGTTCTCGAACCCTTGACTTTTGATCAGACCCCGGGTATCATGTTACCAGAATACTTCGCAACATCCTCAACGCCAATCCAGGATCTCCGGAAACCGAGAAAGAGAGGGTAAAGAGATGTACCAAAAAACCGTGATCGTCGGGCACTTAGGCCAGGACCCGGAGCTCAGATACACCCCATCTGGACAGTCCGTCTGCTCATTCCGCGTCGCGACAAACCGCCGTTGGACGGATCGGGACGGGAACCGCCAAGAGCGTACGACGTGGTTTCGCGTTACTGCATGGGGCAAACTAGCGGAGCTGTGCAGTCAATACCTATCAAAGGGACGTATGGTGCTCGTCGAGGGCGATATTGACGCATCGGCCTGGATCGGGCAAGATGGCCAACCCCGCGCCTCTTTGGAGTTAACAGCTCGCAATGTGAGGTTCCTCGGCGGGCGGGGAGATGTTGGCCTCAGCACTGTGGAAGCAGCACCGGCCGCCGGGTCGGAGGAATCCACCCCGATAGACGAAGATGAGATTCCATTCTAGCAACCGAGTGTAGCGGAGCACCAGCGAGGAGGACGTACAGTGGATTCCAAACCAGCTCCCCAGCAAATCAACGTCGAGATTCCCGCCGACCTGCCTATCATCTATACCAACTTTGCCATCATCAACCACACTCCCTCCGAAGTGCTGATCGATTTCGCCCAGCTCCTGCCTCACATGCCCAAAGCGCGAGTGCAGGCGCGCGTCCTGCTAACGCCATTGAATGCCAGGCGGCTTTACCAGGCCCTGGAGGAGAACCTGGCGCGCTACGAGGAACGATTTGGTCCCATACCGGGAGCCGATGAGGCCTCGCCGGGAGAGACGTTGGGCGGGCTAGAGTGGCGGTTGGGGACGCCCGGCCCACAGGAGAGCGACCCTCCTCCAAAGCCTCCGCACAAATAGGCTGAATATCATGGGCCAGGCCGCTTCCCAGCCCAAGTTCCATCGGGCCGCGCGGGCATCCTGACCGACCGTCCATCAGCCGGAACCGACGTTAAGCAAATTCCATCCAAGAGGAGGAACCGCCACGATGTCAGAGACTTTGATCTCCTTTACCAACGAAGGCATGAGGCTATATGGCATGTTGCATCGCCCCGATGAGGACGGGCCACACCCCGCTGTGATGATACTGCACGGGTTCACAGGTCAGCGGGTCGAGCCGCATCGCATCTTCGTCAAGCTGGCACGCCGCCTGGCAGCAGAGGGCATCGCGGCCTTGCGATTCGACTTCCGAGGCTCTGGGGAGAGCGAGGGCGAATTCGCCGACATGACGGTCCTCGGCGAAGTAAGCGATGCGCTGACCGGGCTCGATTGGCTGAGAGCACAAGACGGAATCGATCCGGAGAGGCTGGGCGTTTTAGGGCTGAGCCTGGGTGGGTGTGTGGCAGCCATCACCGCGGGACGCCGGCCAGAACAGGTGAAGGCCCTGGTGCTGTGGTCAGCCGTAGCTCACTTAGTCAAGAGCTTCGAGCAACAGGAGACACCGCCTCCCCGTGTGGAGAATGGTTACGACCTCGGTGGCAACATCATGGGCGACGCGTTCCTCGCTGAGCTGCCCAATGTAAGGCCGTTGGTCGAGGTAACTCACTACAAGGGGCCGGCTCTCATCGTCCACGGGGCCAACGATGCAGTTGTACCACCAACGGACGCGGACGCCTACGCAAAAGCATTATCCGGCCGAGCCCGCAAGCATATGATCCCCGAAGCGGATCATACCTACAACCGGGTACCCTGGGAACAGGAAGTCCTCTCGGTAACCACGGCCTTTTTCAGGGAAACGCTCCTGGCATGAAATTCCGCGTACTGACCTACAACATCCACCATTGGGAAGGGATAGACGGGCGCGTAGACGTTGCCCGCGTGGCCGACGTGATCCGCGCGACGGCGGCGGATATCGTGGCCCTCAACGAGGTGTACCATCCCGCAACGGTTCCAGGGACGGACAGGCCCGCGTTGGAGAGCATGGCCGAGGCGTTAAAGATGCAGGTTGCCTTCGGTCAGGCAGCCGAGTATCCTTGGTTAGACAGCACTCAGTCCACCGGCTACGGCAACGCCTGCCTCAGCCGGTGGACCATACAAGCCTACGCAGTCCACAGCCTCCCGGGAGAGCCAGGCCGCGAGCCACGCAGCCTTCTGGAGGTACGCATCGCGTTGCCTAATGGTCATCCGCTGCCCCTCTACATCGTCCATCTGGATCACAAATCCGAGGCCGCGCGCGTTCAGCAAGTTCGGGCAGTGGTTCAATGGACATCACGGGACCGGGGAAGGCCCCACCTGATCATGGGGGATTTCAATGCAACGGGCGAAACCCCAACCATTCAACACCTGTTGAGAGCAGACTACGTGGACTGCTCCGCCCAAGCAGGTCTGAGCGAGGAAGCGACTTGGCCAACATCCGCCCCCCAGGTGCGCATAGACTACATCTTCGTGCCCACGACCTTTGCGTCTATCCTGAGCGGATGCCAGAGGTGGAGTGTTCCACCGGCGGATGTGGCTTCAGACCACTTCCCTCTGTTGGCAACATGCGCTTTGCCAAACAAATGACAAACAAGGCCCTGGAATCACCCCCACGGCCTTGTTTCCGCGCATTCATTGCCTTCTACTATGTAGCTTGCTACACCCGACTGGTAATGAGGATGCTTTTACTCCGCCTCATCTTTTTGGCTCTCGGCGTCTTCCTTCGCCATATCCTCAAGCTCCTTCTTCGCCTCCTCCCCTTCCTTGGTGGCTTTTCGGAACTCGCGGATACCCTTACCCAGCGCGCCACCCACTTCTGGCAGGCGGCCGACACCGAAGATGATGACGATGATCACCAGAATGATGATCAACTCCATAGGGCCAAGATTGGGCATTTGTTTTCACCTCCTGGTACGCATGAGCGCCAACTAGCCGTGATTATAGCACGGTTCCGCTAGGGCCACAAGTGATGACTGTCCAGTGCCATGAGCGGCGGCACACCGCATAACGGTGAAAATGGACGGTCGATACCGATGAGCATAAGAACGCAGATGACGCTGATACACGCAAATCCTCACCGATCATCCCGATTTTACCTTTTTCATCTGCATAGATCGGCTCCTTCTGCGTCATCAGCGTTCCCACATCTTATTTACGGAACAGTCACCCCGAAACTTCAACGTTTAGGCAACCCAAGCTTTGGATCCCGACGATCACAGGCCATGCGGACGCGACAGCCCCACATCCCAAGCGATGTGGGGCTGTATCAAGTTACCGGATCCCTGGAAGGTACGATCACAGCTATCGGTAAGTATCTGGATCCACCTGCTCGATTTCCTCAGCCGTAACCTCCCGCCCCAAATGGTTAGAGAGGTAGATCCCCTCGGTGATCTGCGCCGTCTTCAGAGCTATGCCCGCCGTGTCCAATAACGGCACGCGGCCGAGCTGGGCCCACATCCAATGCCGCTGCGAATTGTAAAAGGCCGAGGCTCCCTGCTTCCAGTCCGCCAGAGCAGGGTCACATTGGTGCCAACGCCAATCCGCCATTTTCACATCAAAGGTGGCGTCCATCTCCATGTCGGCCAGGGTAGTGAAGCAAGTGAGGGGCTCCACGCGCAGCCCGGCCTTCGAGCCATAGATATGATCGCCATCAGGGGGATCCGAGTGGATGGCCCATGCTTCCTCAATAAAGTACGTGATATCCCCGTCCAGCCGAACCAGGCCCATGCCGAGTTCCTCCACATCATAGCCGCTGCTCTCCCTCCGGTCGGCGTACATGTTGTCCAGCTTCTGATAGGTGGAACCGGAGACCGTCTTCAGCTCGGGGTTGCCCAACAGCCACATCATACAGGCGATGTGATAGACAGCCATGTCGAGCATCGCGCCACCACCGGAGACACTGCTCTGCACGAACTGAGCCGAGCCATAACCATCCACGAAAGGCCGGCCACGGCGGCGGTAATGACTGGACTTAGCATAATAGATATCGCCCAAGTACCCCTCGTCGATGAGCCGCTTGGCGGCTCGTGCGTCCGGTGAGTAGAGGGTCGCGAGCTGGATGTGCAACATGCGGCCCAAGCGCTTGGCCGTATCATACATCCGCTTGGCCTCACGGTACGCCCAAGCCATAGGCTTCTCGCAGTACACGTTCTTCCCCGCCTCCAGCGCGGCGATGGTGACCGGAGCATGTAGTCGATTGTGCAGGCACACATCCACGGACTGAATATCGTCTCGCTTGAGCATATCCTCGTAGTCCGTGTACACGTCTGGGATGTCGAACTGCTGAGCCACCCGCTTGGCCTCATCCTCGCGGATGTCAACGACAGCGACGACCTCTGCCTCCGGGATTTCCCGGTACGCCTCTAAGTGGTGCTTGCCGATCTGCCCCACTCCGATGATGCCCACGCGAACTTTATCGCTCATCGCATATCCTCCTGACGTAAGGAATCACCCCCAGTGTAAGGGGAAAAGGGCTAGAATGCAACATGGGAGTCTTTGCTCTCGAATAGCAAAAAGGCCAGCTCTAGAGCTGGCCTTCGACGTCACCTTTGTGATCGCCTACAACACATGCCCTTGGTTGATTTCCTCCTGGCTCGCCTCGCGCACGTCCAGGATCTCCACATCGAAATGCAATCGCTTGCCTGCCAGCGGGTGGTTGGCATCCAACGTAGCAGTCGTAGGTGTCAGATCAACGATGAAAAATGGAAGGACTTCGCCATTCACGTTTTGGAGATAGACTCCCATGCCAATCTCGGGCTCCATGTCAGGGGGGAAAAGGTCCAGCGGGACCTCAATGACTGCGTCGGCTATGTGGTGGCCGTATCCCTCCTCCGGCTCCACGATTACCGTGCGGCTATCCCCAGGTTGCATGCCGACCAATCCCCTCTCCAGGCCAGGCACGATGCTCCCCACGCCGTGCACGTACTGGAATGGGTTCTCCTGATCGGCCGAGTCGACGATCTCGCCATCGTCGAGACGTAGCACATACGTCATCGTCACCACCGTGCGATCCTGAATTTCCATTTTGTATGACCCTCCAATTCTTATATTTCCCTTGTCCACATGGGTTACTGCGTCGATGACCTTGATCCCCATCATGCCATGGATGTCACGACGCTCCTCAGCGCCTCGCCCGGCAACGGGGCACTGAGTACAGAACCACACGGTGGCAGGGTATTCCCATCTTATCACATATGGATGATTTCTCGGTAATCTGGCTCCCCAAGCGCGCTCCGATCGGACTTAAATGTCTCCGGGCACAAAGGTTACAATCCTTCAGTTGCGATCAGTTCACGCGCCAGCTCCTCCTCCTCCTCTCGGGTGCGAACCCTTCCATCCAACCGGGCATCGAGCACGGCGTCCAGAATGCGTCGATAAATCGGGCCCGGCTTCAATCCCATGCGCCGCAGATCGTGCCCATTCAGCTCGGTGGTTACGTGCGCCAGTTGACGCTCAAACAGCTCCACTCGTCGTCGGACCGACCAGGAATCTGTAGCCACGAAGAAGACCAGTCGGGCACCCGGCCCCGCTGTATGGAATAGCCGATATATTTGGCTGGGACGCAATGAATTCCTCGCCAGCGACGACTCACGTTCTCTCAGCTCTCGCGCCTGCTGAACCAGTACGCGCATCCCCGCGGGTAGCCGCAAACGGTCCATAACAGCCGTCTGCTCCTCCGCATCCAACCGATATAGCCACAGCCCAAAATAGAGCTGCTCGATCGGCTCCGGCGTCCCTCCTCGCTCATTCAACTCCTCGCGCAGCGCCCGGAACCGCTCCCCTATCCACGTGTCATAGCGAAGGGCGGGATGGATATGCGACAACGCGTTGAGCTCAGCCAACCGCGCCAAAGCCCGTTCCGGCTCGTCTTCCTGAAGGATCAAGAACAATTCATGGCGAATCCGCTCTCCGCTCACCCGCTCCAGTAAATCCAAAGCGTTGCCGATCAGCTCCTCCGTGCGCGGCTCGATCCGAAACCCGAGGCGTTGTTCAAAACGTACAGCCCTAAGAATGCGCGTGGGATCCTCAATGAAGCTTAAGCTGTGCAGAACGCGAATTACCCCCTCCTCCAGGTCGCGCTTCCCGCCGTAGAAGTCCAGTAGCTCCCCCCAGTGCTCCGAATCCAGCCGGATCGCCAACGTGTTGATCGTAAAATCACGACGATGCAGGTCCTGCTTGATGCTGGAACGCTCGACGGTGGGCAAAGCCGTGGGATGCTCGTAGAACTCCGTGCGAGCTGTGATGAAGTCCAGCGATGGCACGGGGGGACCGCCATCGGCATCCTCTGGCAATATCCACTTCGCCGTGCCGAAACGCCGATGGCGGTCCCCCCGTGCCATCGCTGGACTTCATCACAGCTCGCACGGAGTTCTACGAGCATCCCACGGCTTTGCCC